>JBDHWA010000019.1:0-13791 GCA_039809945.1 Dehalococcoidia bacterium
GCGAGCCGGCGTACACTGCCCGCGGAACCCATGCTCAAGCCCGGAACGCCCGCGCCCCTCTTCACTGCCACCCTGGACGACGGTTCGCCGTTCGACCTCGCAGCGCTGCGCGGGCGGAACGTCGTCCTCTACTTCTACCCGAAGGACTTCACCACGGGCTGCACGGCGCAGGCCTGTTCGTTTCGCGACAACTATGCCGCGATAACGGCGGCAGGCGCGGCCCTTTTCGGCGTCAGCGGGGACGGCCAGGAGTCGCACACGCGCTTCCGCGAGCGGCACAACCTGCCGTTCCCGCTCATCGCAGACCCCGGCCGGGAGGTTCACCGGCTGTACGAAGTCACCGGCCTGATCCCGTTCATCACGCCCCGCATCACCTACGTCATCGACGCTGAGGGCGTGATTCGCGCGGCGATCCGCCACGACCTGCTGGTCACCCAGCACATCCCGGACGTCCTCGCGGCGCTCAAGCAACTGGGGCCGGCGCCCGAAGCCTCATAGCCCGCCGAGGAACGCCGCCACAGCCGCGTTAAAGGCCGCTGGCTGGTCGAGGTTCGAAGCATGGCCCGCGTTCTCGATGACCGCCTTCGTCGCGTTCGGGATCTTGTTCGCCATGTAATCCGTTCCGGCGAGGAACGGCTGGTCCTGGTCGCCAACGAGGACGAGCGTGGGGACAGCGATGCCTTCGAGGGATTCGATGACGCGTGCGTCGAACTGGGCGAGCATCCCACGGGCGGCATGAGCGAGGCCCTGCGCGGAGCGATGCCGGGCAACCTTCACTTCGGCGCCACGGCCAAGCGCATCAAGGCCCCGCTCCTCAAACCGTTCGGCTCGCTTGCGCGCGGTTTCGTTCCAGCCTTCGCGGCCCGCCGGGTTGCGGTAGCCGGGGCCGGTGTCGAAGAGCATCAGCGCGCGCACCATCTGCGGGTGGGCGAGGTTGAACGCCAGCGACATGTAGCCGCCCAGCGAAAGCCCGCCGATGACGGCCTGCTCGATGCCCAGGTGCGAAAGGATCGCCGCCATGTCATCGACGGTCGCCTGCTCGGAGTACTGCGCCGGGTCTTCCGGGCTGTCGGTCTGGCCGTGGCCGCGCATGTCCCAGGTGATCACGCGGTGCGTGCCCTTGAGCGCCTCGACCTGTGCCGCCCACATGTGTGATGTGGAGCCATAGCCATGGCTGAGCAGCACGGCCGGGCCGCTGCCGTTGTCCTCGTAGTAGATGTTCACGCCATCGCGGTTGATAGTTGCCAAGCTTCGCCTCCCGAAGGGAATGTGGGGGCGATTCTACGGGGCTTCCCGCGAACAGGCGGCAGCGACTGGAACGAAGCGGCTTACCGCTTGCGGGCGATGACGTCCTTCGCGGCGGCCACCAGCCGGTCCGGGGTCAACTCGAAGTACTTCAAAAGTTCGTCCCACTTACCGCTTGTCCCGTACCGGTCGACCCCGACGAACGAAATCGGCGTCGGGAGCGTCTCGGCGAGGACGCGGGCGACCGCCGTGCCGAGGCCGCCGTGGGTCTGGTGCTCTTCGGCGGTGACGATGGCGCCGGTTTCGCGGGCCGCGGCAAGGACCGAATCACGGTCAATCGGCTTGATCGTGGCCATGTCAATCACGCGGGCGGAGATGCCCTGCCCGGCGAGCAGTTCAGCGGCGTCAACGGCGGCCTGGACGAGGATCCCGCAGGCGATGAGCGTCACGTCGCTGCCGGCACGGAGCACATTGGCCTTGCCGAGTTCGAACCGGTAGGCGGCGTCATACAGGGCGGGAATCTTCGGTCGGCCGGTGCGAACGTACGCGGGCCGCGTGGTCTTCCCCACCGCCACGATGGCCTGCTTCGCAGATTCGAAGTCCGCCGGGACGACGACATCGAAGGGGATAAGCGAGGTGATGAGCGCGAGGTCCTCGATGGCCTGGGCGCTGGCCCCGTCTTCGCCCACGGTAACGCCGCCATGGCTGGCCACGCACTTCACGTTCAGGCCGCCCTTCGGCTGGGCCACGGACGTGCGGAGTTGGTCGAAGCAGCGGCCGGGCAGGAACGAAGCGAAGCTGGCCACGAAAGCGGTCTTGCCCGTGGCGGCGTACCCGGCGGCGATGCCGACCATGTTGGCTTCGGCGATGCCCACCGAATGCCAGCGTTCCGGGTACTTCGCCCCGAACTGGTAACCCATCGTCGATGCGGACAGGTCGGCGTCGAGCGCGACCACGTCGACGCCCTGCTCCACGAGTTCGGCGAGGGCGACCGGGTAGGCCTCGCGGGTGGCGGCGGCAGGCGCCGCGGCGGCCGTCACTTCAGGCCCCCGGCAATCTGGGCGAGCGCGTCCTCGAGCTGTTCCCTTGTCGGCGCTTTGCCGTGGAATGACGGGTTGTTCTCCATGTAGTTCACTCCTCGGCCCTTCACCGTGTGGGCGACCACCACGCGAGGGCGGTCGTGGCTGCGCTCGGCCTCGGCCAGCGCCTGGTCGACCGCCGCCATGTCGTGCCCATCGCACTCGATGACGTGCCAGCCGAAGCCGCGCCACATCTCCGGGGGATTGATCTTCATGATGTCGTCGCCGAAACCGTCATTCTGGATGCCGTTGCGGTCGACCATGGCAATGACACGATCGCCGAGGCCGAAGTGAGGCACAGCCTGCGCGGCCTCCCAGACCTGGCCTTCGTTCAGTTCACCGTCGCCCATCATCACCCAGCAGCGGAAGTCGCGGCCGTCGAGTTGGCCGGAAAGGGCGTGCCCGATGGCGAAGCTGAGGCCCTGGCCGAGGGAGCCGCTCGACATTTCGATGCCGGGGACCGCGCCCATCGAGGGATGGCCCTGGAGCGGGCTCCCGAGGGTGCGGAAGCCGCGCAGCAGCTCAGGGCTGAAGTAGCCGCGCTCCGCGAGGAGCCCGTAATAGAACGGTGTCGCGTGGCCCTTGGAAAGGATGAACCGGTCGCGGTCTGGCCACTCCGGGTTCGCCGGGTCACAGCGCAGGTGGTTCCAGAAGAGGGCGACACCGAGCTCCACGGCCGAGAGGGAACCTCCCGGGTGGCCACTCTGGGCATCGAAGACCATCTGGACGATGTGCGCGCGGACGCGCTTTGCGACCTCCGTGAGCTCGGCGATCGAAACGGGTGCAAGTGTGGTGGGCATCGTCACCAAGGATACGGTCCGAGCGCGTCGCGGGCGATTGTGAGGCCGGAGTTCCCGGTACGTTTCACATTCACGTCTTTTATGTCGCTATGAGCATTCTGCGAGCGCCCGGGCCATCCGGTCGAGCCCCTCATCGAGGAGTGCCCGCGGGCAGCCGAAGTTCAGCCGCACGAAGCCTTCGCCCATCGGCCCGAAGTTCGGGCCTTCGCCGAGGCCAACCCGGGCGTTTTCGAGAAACCATTCGAACGGGTCGCCGCCGGGCAGGCCGAGGGCGTTGCAGTCGAGCCAGGCGAGGTACGTGCCCTCGGCCGGGTAAGAGCGGATGCCGGGCATTCGCTCCCCGAGCACCGCGTGGAGCCGGTCCCGGTTCGCGGTCAGGTAAGACGTCAGCCCATCGAGCCACGCATCGCAATCGCGGTAGGCGGCCAGCATCGCCGTCATGCCGAGGATGTTGACCGCGCTGACCATCCCGCTCTTGGCTTTTTCGAAGCGGGCGCGCAGGTCCTCGTTCTCGATAATGACGAGCGACGCCTTCAGGCCCGCCAGGTTGAACGTCTTCGACGGCGCCATGAGGGTGATGGTGTTCGCTGCGATCTCCGGTGAGAGCGTGGCCAGCGGCGTGTGCTTCGAACCGCCGAGCATGAGGTCGCAGTGAATTTCGTCGGAGATGATGGTGAGGCCGTGGGCAAGGGCCGTCTCGGCCATGCGCCGCAGTTCGTCAGCCGAGAACACACGGCCCACCGGGTTGTGCGGGTTGCAGAGGATGAACGCCTTGCTGCCGGCACAGGCCGCCTCAAAGCTCTCCCAGTCGATTTCATAGCGCCCTGATTCGGCCGGCCGAAGATAAGCGTCGCGGCGAACCAGACCGTGGTGCTCCCAGGAGTTCAGGATTGGCGGGTAAGACGGGTGCTGGACGACTACGCCATCCCCCGGCGATGTGAGGGCGCGCAGGCCCGCATTGATCCCGGCGATGACGCCCGGAATCGGCGCGATGGCCTCGGTGGCGACGCGCCAGCCATAGCGCCGTTCGAGGCGCCGGGAGAACACGTCGAGCAGTTCCTCGTTGGCCTTGCCGTATCCGTAGAAACCATGCTCCACGCGCGCCGCCAGGGCCCGCCGGATGGGCTCCGGCGAGTGGAAGTCCATGTCGGCTACCGGCATCGGGATCACATCGGGGTCGAAGCGAGACCACTTCGAGCTGTCTGACCCGCGGCGTTCGTAAACGGTATCGAAATCAACATCCATGGCCCGGATGCTACACCGCTCCGCGGAACATGGCGGGACCTGGGGAGCGAACGCTCAGTGCGCCTGGAAGCAGGCCTGGATCGCGCGGGCCGTCACCGGGTCACCGCGCAGTTCGCCGACTTCTTCGGCGAGGGCTTCGCCGCGCAGGAAGCGGAAGAAGCCGTGGGTGTTGGTCTTCAGGTGGATATCGGCATCGGGCCAACCCTGGCGGCGGGGGTGCAGGTGGCCGTCGTGGATGTCGAGGGTCCACGTGTTGCAGCTGTCGCAGTCCGAGATCTCGAGGGTCATGCGAGCGGCGAGGTCAGTCGCGCTTTCGGGCTTGAACGAGAACGTGGGGATCACCCGCATCACGAAGTCGTGGGTGACATCGTGCCCTACGCGGTCTTCGGTGATTGGTTCAACGTACTGCCGGCCCCAGTCGAGCATGGAAAGGAGGATCGGCCGGACGGCCCATCCTTTCTCGGTGAGGGTGTATTCGACCCGCGGGGGGAGTTCCTTGAAGTAGCTGCGGATGACGAGGCCTTCGGCTTCGAGGCGCTTCAAACGGTCCGAGAGCACGTTCGGGGACATGCCGGAGCAGCTCTCGAGGATGTCGTTGTAACGGTGCAGGCCGGCCATGAGGTCGCGCAGGATGAGGAGCGTCCAGCGATCGCCCACGACGTCCAGCGTCTGGGCGATGACGCAGGGAAGGTTGTAGGTCTTCCTGGACACTTCGACTTCATCGCGCTGGGCCATGTGCGGCTCCCGTTTGGATAGTGTTAAGGATGTTCCAGAAGCTAGTGCCATAGCTATTGACACGATAGCTGCTGGTGCTATTATTTCGGTCCAACCCGGTACTAGCGAAGCGCTAGTGCCTGCAGTCACCGAAAGCAAGCGTAGCCGACCGCCGAAAGGCGAGTCAACCAAAGGAAAGGGAACCAGGTCCTAAGATGGCAGACGCCACAACCACCGCCGCACCGCCCGCAGCCGAAGAGCAGCACTTCCACCGCTGGCGCATTGAAGAGCCGAATGGCCAGCTGAGCCTCGGCACGTGCAAGACGTGCGGAGCGACCAAGGAATTCAAGAACTGGCTCAGCGATGGTGACTTCATCACGAACGAAGAGCATCGGATGGCCGCCGCCGCCTGACCCGCCGCGCCTTCCTCGCCGGTGCGGAACCCTCTCCCCGCACCGGAAGAGCACCTTGCCGCCGTCACTTTCCCACAGGTGACGGCGGCTTTCTTTTGCCGGAACGATCCCTACGAAGCGGCCCTGGTCTTTCTCGCTGGCTCCGTAGCCGCGCCATCCGCCAGGAAGTGCCTTCGCGCGGGGTCCGCGAGTCGGCCGCGGCCCGCGGGAGCAGTCAGCCAGGCCCGGGCATCCGCTTCGCGGGTGAAGATGCCGAGGTTCCCGGCGAACCCTGAGCGGTGCGCCAGCCGGCGGCAGAACGCGAGTTGCGCCCCGGTGCAAAGCACGGCGACTCGTTGCTGCGGCTGAAGCCGGGCCGCCAGCCCTGCGCCGAGGACGGTGATGCTCGCCGCGTCGCGGCCAACCGCCGAAAGGTCGCAGAGGGCGCGGGTGATGTGACCGGCCTCGGCGAGTGCGAATGCCTGTGACGCTGCGCGCAGCCCTTCCTCGGGGTCGACTCGCCCGCTCACCACAACCTCTATCACAGCCTGCTCAGCGCGGACTCGAATCGCGTACATGCCAACCTCTCAGGGCAGTGTCGGCCTATCGATGACACGGTGGCACTAGGTGAACCGCCTGATTCGAGGGCGGGAAGGCGCTATCCCGCAGCTTCGAAGCGCGTTACGGGCGCGATCTGGTGGGGCTGCCGCATGGAGAACGCACATCGCCCGTCGACAAGCACGGCGAGGCGAGACGCTACCGTGGCCACGAACTCGGGAGGGGTGCGCGGAACGACCAACACCTGGCCCCCATGCCAGTACAGTTCGTCGTAGCCGCGCGCGAACCGCTTCAGCAGCCACGCGAGTTCGAAAAGGTCGGCGCCGGGTTCGGGTTCGCACACAACGACGGGCCGGGTGATCTTCGCCGGATCGCCCAACGGGAGGCAGGTCTCCGGGTCCCACGCTCCCATCTCTCCCCGGGTTGCGCGAGAGAGCGCTGCAGTCAGTTGCTGGGGCGTGACCGGCATGGTCACCCACGTGCGCGCGCCGGCTTCGAGCGCCTGCGCGAGGTCACGGCGAGCCCGCAACCCGGCGAGGACAACGGCTGCGAGGTCGAGTCCGCGCCGTTCGCGAACTGTTCTCGCGGCATGCCCCCCGGGGGTCGCCTGCGTGAGGAGGATGTCGGCGTCGTCAGCCGTCAGCTCCATCCCCATCGCCCGGCAGGTCTCGGCGACGAGGGAGCGGGTCGCGTGGTCTTCGATGTCCAGCCTGACGTGGAGCCCGCGCAGGTTGGGGTGGGGCCAGTTGCCGTAGGGTCCGTCAATCTCGCGGTCGCCGCCGCCACGAACCGTTCGGCCGTCGCTCGCGAGGGCTGTAAGCCAGGCTTCGCAGCCGGTGCAGGCGAAGATTTCGAGCCGTTCGCCGGAAGGGGCGATCCATGCCAGCTTCGCAGCGCGCCCGGACGGCATTTCGCAGCAGACCTGGCACTGGTCTTCGAACACGAGCTTCCGGTTGCCCGAACTCGGACCGCCGATGAGGCGATGCGTGCCATCGGGCCGCCGGGCAGCCACGGCCAGGCCGCCCAACCATTCGGCGCACGACTGGCAGAGCGGCACGGTGCTCCCCGGGCGGTGACCGTCCGGCCGCCAGCTCCGGTAGAGGCGGAGCGGCCGTATATCGAACTCCCAGTCAGCCTGGTTCTCGCGCCCACAGCAGGGACAACCCGAACGTTCCATGTGCAGCCATTATCGGGAGGACAACTCGGCCCCTTTAGGGCTAACCCGCAGCCGCTCCTGGAGTCAGCCGACGGAAGCCTCCGCGACGATGGCGAAGTGGTCGCTCGGGTAGATCGTCGGGTCCTCGGGCGGGTGCTGGTTGGCCGCAATCCAGACCTTCTTCAGACTCACGCTGCCACGGAACCAGATGTAATCGAGGCAGTTGGGGTCGCCGTCGGTGTCCATGGTTTCGGCCTGGATGCCGGAGGGCCAGGTGACGGCCGGCTCCGTGCCGTTGGCCTCGCGAAACGCCGAACGGTAGCCAGACGCCGCCATCACCGCGTAGGCCGGCTCGTGCGGCGGGGTGTTGAAGTCGCCCACGATGAACGTCGCGTCAGCCTGGGGGGCGGCAGCCATCCACGTGCAGATGGCTTCGGCTTGCTCTTTGCGCACCTCCGGTTCGAGCGGGCGATGGTGGAGGTGGGTGTTCACAAACCAGAACGTCGTCGTCCCAACCTGGATGAGGACGCGGTGGGCCGAGCGCCCGGTGCTCAGGCGAAGCTGCTCGTGGGCGTTGAGTTCGCCAATGCTCGAAAGGATGGCGTTGCAGAAGTACGTGCGCGTCTCGTGCGGCGAGAGCGAACTGCGGTACTGCCGCGCGGGCAGTTGCGCCGCGAGGAAGTCGTCCTGGCGCGGCTTGTCCGAACCGCCCTCGGAGATGATGACTTCCTGCAGGCCGATGATGTCCGCGTTGATCTCGGCGAAGGCTGCGCCGAGCAGCGGCTTCCGCTCCTCGTAGCGGTCGGTGATGTTGCGAATGTTGAAGGTCGCAACCCTGAGGCCGAGCGGCACAGTGTCCCTCCTAGTCCGCCGCCCCGGCAGCGCGAAGTGCATCACAAATGCGGGCTCCCGTCTCCGGCGAGGCATCCATCTCAAAGGTCATGATGGCGACGCCGTCAACCGCCGGTGACTGCACCAGCTGGCGGAGTGTGTCGGCGAACGCCTCCCAGGCAGCATCTTCGCTCCCTCCTTCGAGCACCTCGCGGATCTTTCGGGGGAGGTGGATGCCGAGGCGCTCTTCGATCTTGCTGGCCGCATCGAGGCTCAACAGAGGCATGGCCATGGCGATGACGCGGGTGTCCGGGTGCTCCCGCCGGATGGCTGTCGCGTACCGTTCGAGCGCCGCCGCATCGAATGCCGGCTGCGTCTGGACGTAGCTGGCGCCGGCGGCGAGCTTCGGCAGCAGGTTCCGGAGCACCGCCTCCTCGTCCTTCCCGTACTGGTTTAGGGTCGCGCCAATGAGGGCGCCGGGAAGCGCTTCACGCGCCATCGCGACGACCTCGCGGATGGTCACGGGGTCGTCCGCAGGGTCAGCCGGGTGGTCGCCGAGGATGCAGAGCACCTGGCTGATGCCCCCTTCGTGAGCGCGCGCCAGCTCGGCCGCGACCTCAGACCGGGACCGCCCTCGCGTCACGAGGTGCCACGTCGGATTGAGGCCGCTGCCCAGCAGTTCGAGTGACGCCTCGAGGCTGCTCTGGCGGCCCGGCCGGTGGATGACGTTGATGGCCTGGACGTGCTCGTTCAGAAGCTGCGCGCGGCGCAGGAGCACCTTCGCCAGCGGCTTCTGCGGCGGCGTGATTTCGAGCGCAACGGCGAACCGGCCGGCTCTCAGTCGTTCGTGGAAGCGCATCAACCTAGGTTCGGATGCCGCACAGTTGGCGTCTAGCCGAAGTTGCCCCGCGCGCCGCGCAGCCGTGGGTCCAGCAGGTCACGCAGGGCGTCGCCCAGCATGTTGAAGCTGAACACCGCGAGAGCGATGAAGATACCCGGCCAGATGACGCCCTGGACACGCACCGATGCGAGCACCTGCGCCTGGTTCAGCATCTGCCCCCATGTTGGCTTGTTCGGGTCGACGACACCGAAGCCGAGGAAGCTCAACGCAGCCTCCGCGAGGATCACGCCGCCAAGACCGATCGTCGCCTGCACCATCAGCGGACCGAAGATGTTCGGCACCACGTGGCGGATCATGATCCGGCTATCGCGGCAGCCGATGACGCGCGCTGCCTCGAGGTACTGGGCCGAACGCACGCCAATGACGGCGCTGCGAATGACGCGCGAGCCTCCGGCGCCGCCGAGGATGCCGAGGACCAGCGCGAGTTTGAAGAACGTGATGCTCGGCTTATCGAGCCAGAACGGCCCGTCGATGTCCCAGCTGCCGATCATCTGCGGGAGTGCGAGGAGGACGACGAGCGCGGGCAGGGCCATGATCGCATCGACGAAGCGCTGGGCGGTCGCGTCGTACTTGCCGCCGAAATAGCCGCAGGTCACGCCGATCGCGAGCGAGAGGAGCGAGCTGATGGTCACCGCGATCAGGCCGATATAGATGGCCCAGCGCGCCCCGTAGATGGTGCGGCTGAAGACATCGCGTTGCAGCTGGTCCGTCCCGAAGGGTTCGCTCAGGGAACCTTCGACCACCCGCTTGCCGGAGATGGCGCTGTCCTCAACGGTCGTCGGGCAGAGGAAGGTGTTCTTCGGACCCAGGCAGTAGTTCTGGAGCCGGGCGCCGGCGTTGGTATCGGCCGGGCCGTGGGTTGCGAACAGCTGCGGCGCGATGGCGAGCACCACCAGGAAGAGCAGCACGAGGAGACTGACGAACCCCAGGGGCTTCCGCTTTGCAAGCGTGCCGAAGAACCTGGCGAACCGCGCGATTGCGGAGTTGTTCGATTGCCGGGTGAAGATGGCCGGTTCGGCCACTGCCTGTGCCATCTGCTTACCCCTTCGCCCGCGGGTCGAGAACCGTGTAACTCACGTCGACCAGGAGATTGACCGTCACGACGGCGATGGAGAAGAAGAGGGCGACACCCTGCACAACGGCGAAGTCCTTCTGGGCGACGGCGAGGATGAGATGCCTGCCGAGCCCGGGGATGGTGAAAATCTGTTCGAAGGTCACCGTCCCGCCGATAAGCGTCGCCATCGTCAGGCCGATGACCGTGATGACCGGGAGCATGGCGTTTTTGAGCGCGTGCTCCATGATGATGACGCGCTCCCGCAGGCCCTTGGACCAGGCCGTCCGGATGTAGTCCTGGCGGAGCACGTCGAGCATCATCGTGCGCGAGAACCGCATCACCTGGGCGGCTGTCGCCAGCGAGACGATGAACGCCGGCATCCACAGCTGCTGGAGGTTCTCGAAAGGACTATCGACCAGGCTCTTGTAGCGGATCGGCGGTATCCAGCCGAACTGCTTCGCCAGCACCGCCAGCACGATCGTGGCTATGAGGAAGCCCGGCACCGAAAGGCCAAAGATGGCGAACGTGCGCAGGACGTAGTCGGGCCAGCGGTCCTGCCGCATGGCCGAATACACGCCGATCGGCACGCCGATACAGACCGCGATGACGACCGCAAGGAAGGCGAGTTCGAAGGTGACGCCGATCTTCGGGCCCATCTCGCTGAGGACGGACTTCGAGGTGTAGGCGGATTCTCCCCAGTCCCCGCGAACAACACGGCCGAGCCACTTGATGTACTCGGTGGCCATAGGGTTGTTCAGGCCGTACTCGTCCTTAATGATTTCGGCCTGTTCAGGCGTGTAACCCTCGCCGAGACGCGCGGCTACGACGGAGTCCGGGTTCAGCCGGATCATCCCGAAGATAAGGAACGAAACGATAAGCAGGGTGGGAAGGGAAAGCAGTAAGCGGCGGAGGATGAACTGGTACATGGAAGGCCATCCCTGAAAAGGGGAGGGGCTCACGCCCCTCCCCCAGGTACGTTAGCGCGGAATTCGGCGAATTACGCCTTAAACCACATGTTCTCCGCGGAGTAGAAGCCGTCAGCAAACCCGTGGGACGCAGGGTTTGCCAGCTTCGCCGACCAGACGGTGAGCACACCGCGAGAACCCATCCAGCCCGGCCCAGGGCCATTGATCAGGTCGCGCTGAATCTCGAGGACGAGCGGGAGGCGCGTCTTCTCGTCGTACATGGTCGACTGCTTCTCCAGCTTGACGTCGAGCTCCGGGCTGCTGAAGTTGCCGTAGTTCCGGGTGCCCTTGTTCTTGATGTCGCTGTGGTGGTACAGCAGGAGCTGGGCATCCGGGTAGCCACCGGAGAGGAAGAGGGTTGTCGCCAGGTTGTACTGGCGGCCCACTTCGCGGGGCAGGAAGTTCGCAGCGAAGTCCGTACCAACGTTCTCCGTCTGCACCTTCACGCCGATGTCCTTCAAGTTCGAAACCACGACATCGTGGACCTTCTCAGTATCGAAGGCGGTCACGGTGAGGACGGTCTCCTCGAAACCGTCGGCGAGGCTGGCAGCGGCAAGGAGGGCCTTGGCTTCCTTGATCTCGTCCTCGCGCTTCCCGAAGCCGGGGAGCTTCAGCAGGTCGGCGTCGGTGAGCGCCCAGTTCGGCGCGGCCGGGGTCATCGGACCGCCAACGAAGCCGAGACCGCCAAAGACGGTGTCGTACACCTGCTTGCGGTTGATCGCTCGCCAGAGCGCCTGGCGCACCCGCGGATCCTTGTAGCGGTCCTTCGTGTGGTTGATGAGCAGGCACTCGCGAGTGGGGGTGGGAGCGCGCGTGATCACAAAGTTCTTGTCGCTCTCAATCGTCTTCGCGAGATCAGCGGTGGTGCCAATGGCATCGGTCTGGCCAGCCCGCAGTGCGTTCAGAGCCTGCTGCGGGTCGGTCTGGTGGATGTACTCGAAGCCGTCGAACCAGGCGGTGTTCGGGCGCCAGTAACCGTCGGCACGGCGCTTCATCGTGAACTTCTGCGCCGCCACGAATTCGGTCAGCTCATAAGGCCCGGACCCGACCACGTCAGCGGCGCTCGTGAAGGCATCCTTGCCCTTGGCAGCCGACTCCTTCGGGATGATGAAGTTGTACTGGTCGCTCATGACTGCCATGAGGTCGGCCTGTGGGATCTTCATCTTGAACTGGACCGTCTGCGGGTCGATCACCGTGATGGAATCGATGGCGCCGAACTGGCCTGCGCGCGGTGAGACAACTGCCGGGTCCATGATCCGGTCGAAGCTGAGCTTGACATCTTCAGCGGTGACGGCGCGGCCGTTCACCGGGGCCTTGTTCTGCCACTTCGCCTCGGGCCGAATCTTGAACGTCAGCGAGAGCCCATCGGCAGGGATTTCCGGGAGACCAGCCGCGAGGTCGCCTTCGATCTGGCCGTTCTTTGCCGTGCTAAACCGGACAAGCGTGTTGCCCACCTTGCCCCAGAGGCTCAGGGACTCGGCCGGGGTATTGGTGCGGTGCGGGTCGAAAATCGATCCGACGTTCGTCAGTGAGCGGAGGGTGCCGCCTTTGACGGGATTGCCGGCTGCCGGGGTTGCGGCCGTTGGTGTCAGGGCGCTGTTGTTGCCCGAATCCTGGCTCCCGCCACCGTTGTCGTCATCGTCGTCACCGCCGCCGCAGCCGGCGAGGGCAAGGCTGGCGACGCCCACCGCGGCGGTCGAACCGCCTGCGAGGACTCTCCGCCGCGAGAGTGTCCGCTTCCAATAGGAATCCCAGTACTGACTCAAATTCCCCTCCAAGGGCAAGCGAATGCATTCGCTCCGCGCTCGATCCTGAGTGCGATTCACCGACGGGTCAAATTCGGGACAGCCTACCGCCTGATGACACTCTCACCGAGGATGTGCTCGCGAGCCTCGGCCACCACATAGAGCGATCCGGTGACACAAACGAGGTCCGCTTCCGAGGCGTGGGACAGCGCCGTATCGATGCCGTCGGCGACTGATTCCTCGGCCACGGCGGCGGGCCCGAGGAAGCCGATCTCCTGGATCATCTGGTAGGGGTCCATCGCGCGCGGGTTGCTAAACCGGCAGCAGACGATGAGTTCGCACAGCTTCGCCAGCTTGAACCCCATCTCGCGGACGTCCTTGTCCTGGTTGCAGCCGATGACGAGGAAGAGACGCCGCCAGTCGAAATACTCTTTGAGCGCGGTCGCGAGCGCCTCGGCGCTTTCACCGTTGTGCGCGCCGTCCGCGACGATCAGCGGCTTCTGGCCCATGACTTCGAGCCGCCCCGGCACCCGGACATGGGCGATGCCGTCGATGATCGCCTGTTCGGAGATGCTGAAGCCGCGGGCGCGAATCGCCTCAGCGGCGGCCACCGCGGTGGCGGCGTTGGCGACGAGGTGCGTGCCGAGCATCGGCGTCCGCATCCGCCGCTCGCCATTCGGGCCGATGAGCCGGAAGGACTGCCCGAAAGGGAACTTTTCGAGAATCTCGTACTGGTAGAGCGATGCGACATCGACAAGGGTCGCGCCCACTTCATCGCAGCGCTCCGCGATAACATCGAGGACGGAGGGGTCCCGCTGCGGGCCAACGATCGCGGTCGTGCCAGACTTGATGATGCCGGCCTTGTCGCGCGCGATCTCCGCCGGCGTGTTCCCAAGGATGGCCGTGTGTTCGAGCGAGATCGGGGTGATCACGGCGATTTCAGGCGGGTCGATCACGTTTGTGGCGTCGAATGTCCCACCGAGGCCGACTTCGACGACCTGCCAGCTGACGCGCGGCACCTGCGCCCGCATGAGCCAGAAGAACAGGGCGGTCAGCACGCCGAAGGTGCTCACGTCGCCGTGGACACTTTCGCGTTCGGCCTCGAC
>JBDHWA010000020.1:0-13739 GCA_039809945.1 Dehalococcoidia bacterium
CGCGGAGGGCGTCGCGCATGCGCATCTCAACCACGGGCGGGCTCCTTCGTGAGGTGGTCGAACAGCGTATCGAGGCCCGGCTGGGGGCTGTTCTCAGCGAACTCCGTGGCGTCGTGCACCACTTGCTCGACGCGCTCCGTCAGTTCGTGGAACTGGCTCTCGGAAAGGTAGCCGGCGGCCTGCATCGTGGCCTTCAGGCGGTCGATGCAGTCCTGCTTACGGTACTGCTCTACCTCGTCCTTCAGGCGGTAGAGTTCAGGGTCGGACATCGAGTGGCCGCGGTAGCGGTAGGTCAGGGCTTCGACGAAGTACGGGCCGTTCCCGGCGCGGCAGTGCGCGACCGCCTTCCGCATCGCTTCGTAGACCGCGAGGACGTCCATCCCATCGACCGATACAGCCGGCATGTTGTAGGCGGCCGCGAGCTTCGGGATCTCGGTGGAGAGCGACTCCTTGAACGGCACGCCCATGCCGTACAGGTTGTTCTCGCAGAAGAAGATAGTCGGCGTGTTCCAGAGGACGGACATGTTCAGCGATTCATGGAACTCGCCCTCGCCGACGGAACCGTCGCCGAAGACGCAGAGCGCCACCGAATCCTCTTTCTTCATCCGGGCCGCCATCCCGAGGCCGACTGCGAGCGGAAGGTGTGCCGCAACGATGGCGTAGCCGCCGAGGAAGCCCTTGCTCACGTCGTAAAGGTGCATCGAGCCGCCGCGCCCGCCGCTCACGCCGGTGGCCTTGCCGCAGAGTTCGGCCATCACCCGGTTCGGGTCCAGGCCGCGGGCGAGCGCATGGCCGTGGTCACGGTAGTGCGTCACGATTTTGTCGTGTTCGGCGAGGGCCGCCATCATCCCAACGGCGCAGGCTTCCTGGCCGGTGTAGAGGTGAAGGAACCCCCGGATCTTGCCCTTCGTGTAGAGCTCGCCGCACTTTTCCTCGAATCGCCGGATGAGCATCATCTGGTAGAGGAACATGCCGAGTTGTTCGGCGCCGAGCTTCGCCGGGGCTGTGGATTCAGTGGTCACCGGGTCGCAACTCCTTGAGCGGAGGCGGCTCCAGCCCGGCGGCGCGCGATGTGGATCGCTTCACCGTCGACGGCGAGGGCAGCCTCCTTGATAGCTTCCGCAAGCGTGGGGTGGGTGTGGACGGCGAAGCCCACCTCGATGGTGGTTGCTTCCAGCAGCGCGACCATCGTGGCTTCGCCGAGCAGGTCGTTGATGTCGTGGCCAACCATGTGGATGCCGAGCACCTGGCCAGTCGGCTCGTCGGCGACAACCTTCACGAAACCTTCGGTGTGGCCGATAGCGACTGACTTGCCGAGCGCGGTGAGCGGGAACCGGCCGGTCTTCACGCTGAAGCCGGCGTTCTTCGCTCCCTGTTCGGTGTAGCCGATGGAACCGACGTTAGGCTGGCAGAACGTGGCCCGTGGCATCTGGGTGTAATCCAGCGTCGTCGTCGCCTGGCCAGCGATGTGTTCGGCGGCGATCACTCCCTGCTGCATGGCCACATGGGCGAGCATCAGCTTCCCGGTGACATCGCCGATGGCGTAGATGCCGGGAAGGTTGGTCTGCATCGTGTCATCGATAGTGATGAAGCCGCGCTGCGTGGCGACGCCGGCACCTTCGAGGTTGAGGCCTTCGGTGTGGGGCACGAAACCGACGGCGACCAGCACGACGTCCGCTTCCAGGGTCTGCTGGCCGGCTTCGCTGCTGACGTGGACAGCGGCGCCGTTCGCGGTCGTGTCGAGGCCTTCGAACCGGGTCTTCACCAGGCAGGTGATACCCCGCTGTTCGAAGGAGCGCTTGAGAGCGCGGCCGGAGTCAGGGTCTTCGAGCGGGACCAGCGTGTCGAGCAATTCGACCAGCGTGACCTCTGAGCCGTAGCTCCGCCAGAGGTGGGCGAACTCGACACCGATGGGCCCGGCGCCGATGATCACCGCCTTCGCTGGGATGCCACGGCGTTCGAGGGCCTCGCGGCTGGTGAGAACCACCTTGCCGTCTGCCTTCAGGCCGGGCAGCATCCGCGTCGAGGCGCCTGAGGCGATGATGATCGCTTTCGCGCGGTACTCCTCGCCGTTGCAGCGAACCGTCCGGGTGTCCTTGAGTGAGGCGGCGCCGGTCACGCTCGTGATGCCATTGTCGCGCAAGAGACCTTCAACGCCGCCGACCACCTTGTCGACAACGCCCCGGGAGCGGTCGATGGCCGCGCCAAGGTCGAACTTCGCCGACTCCGCTCCGCTGATGCCCCAGGTAGCGGCGTCGCGCACGAGGTTGACGACATCGGCGTTCTTTAGCAGCGCTTTACTTGGAATGCAGCCCCAGTTGAGGCAGAGGCCGCCGACGCGATCCTTTTCGAAGAGGACGACGGACTTCCCGAGTTGGGCGGCGCGAATGGCTGCAACATAGCCGCCGGGGCCGCCTCCGATAACCGCAACGTCGTACTCAGCCATAGCCTACTCCTAGACTACCATAGATTTCCTTGAGGACACCGTGGCATCAGCCGCGTTCCAACCGCCCCTTCCACTCTCGCCCAATCATTGCGCCATGTCCATCAGTTAGACCCCGAGTTCGTATACCCGGTGTGGCGGTGGTCAGGCTTCTGCGGGCGCGGCGGATTCGCCTGCAGGGAGTGTTCCCGGTCGGCGAAGGATGTACATAGCGTGGGTTCGGAGCAGGGGGATGCGGGAAAGCGGCCCGTACAGCCAGGGGGTGCGCCCGAGCCGGCGAGCGATGGGCGGCGCGAGCGTGATCGTGGTCATGCGCATCGGTGCACGCGGGAACCAGCGGCGGATGTCCTCCGCCGAGATGGGGTGCACGTTCGGGTTGCCCGGGCTTCGGCGGCGCATGTCGTAGACGATGATGAAGCCACCGGGACGAACGATGCGCTCCAATTCGTGTGCGATGGCCGCGCTGACTTCCTCGTCGGGCACTGAGCTGAACAGCGTGAAGGCCAACGCTACATCGAAGGAAGCGTCGCTTTCCGGGATGGCGGCGGCGCTGCCCGCGTGGACTCGAATCTCAGGGGCGTGCGCACTGCAGTAGGCCGCGGCTTCGGGGTCGAGGTCGATGCCGGCCATTTCACCGGGGTTTCCGCCCCACTGGACCATCAGCCGCAGGTTGTAGCCGGTTGAGCAGCCTGCCTCGAAGACGCGTGTGCCGGCGAGGGTGCTTCGTCCGAGCCTGCGGAAGAAGCGGGCGAGGAACCGCTCGCGCTCCTGGACCATGAGCAGGTTGCCGGGGTGAAGGATCGATTGATCGGCCACGCAGGAGGCACCATAGCAAACCTGCCGCTGCGAAAAAGCTGACTGCCCCTTGGGCTATGATCGGGGCCGGAGGCGCCCGTGACCATCGAATCCACCTACGTCGAACGCAACCCCGAATCGGCCCGGTTGTATGCCCGGGCTTCGAATGTGCTGCCCAGCGGCGTCACGCATGACAGCCGCTTCATGCGCCCCTTCCCGCTCTACGCCAGCCACGCGGCAGGCGCCCACAAGTGGGACGTCGATGGGCACGAACTGGTCGACTACGTGATGGGGCACGGCGCCCTGCTGCTTGGGCACAACTACCCGAGCGTGACCGAAGCCGCCCAGGCCCAGCTCGTGAAGGGAACGCATTACGGGGCGAGCCAGGAGAAGGAGATTGAGTGGGCCGAAGCGGTGGTTCGCATCGTGCCCTCCGCCGAAGTTGTCCGTTTCACCAGCTCCGGCACCGAGGCCACGCTGATGGCCCTCCGCCTTGCCCGCACGTACACGGGCAAGCCCGGCGTCATCAAGTTCGACCGCCACTTCCACGGCTGGCACGACTACGTGGTTGCCAATTCGAAGTACTCGGCGGG
Source organism: Dehalococcoidia bacterium (assembly GCA_039809945.1). Classification (GTDB taxonomy): domain Bacteria; phylum Chloroflexota; class Dehalococcoidia; order Tepidiformales; family Tepidiformaceae; genus Amarobacter. The sequence continues at coordinate 3,832 of JBDHWA010000020.1, forward strand.
CGCGCCGGCAGGTGTCCCCCAGGCGACGCTGGATTCTGTGTCAGTCCTCGACCTTGACATGGAGCAGGTGCGCCAGGCGGTGGCCACGCGCGGCGACATTGGCGCGATCATCATCGAGTCGGCCGGGGCTTCGAGTGGGCAGCTGCCGGTCCCCCGCGGCTTCCTGCAGGCGCTTTCAGCGTTCTGCCGGAGCGAAGGCATCGTCTTCATCATGGACGAAGTGGTGACCGGGTTCCGATGGGCCCCGGGCGGCGTCCAGGAAGTCGAAGGTGTCACACCTGACCTGACGACACTCGCGAAGATCCTCGCTGGCGGCTTCCCGGGCGGCGCCGTGGCTGGACGGCGCGAGGTGATGGAGCACCTGCGCTTCCCCGATCCGGGCGTGAAGGCGGCCAAGGTTGGCCACCCCGGGACCTTCAATGCGAACCCGCTTTCGGCGGCGGCGGGCACGGCCTGCCTGAACGAAATCGCGGATGGCAAGCACCAGCGCCGTGCGAACGAACTGGCTGCGCAACTGCGTGCCGGGATGAATGGCGTACTCTGCGAACTGGGCATCCCCGGGTTCATCTACGGCCAGGCCAGCGAGTTCAAGATCCTCGTCGCCGGGACGCAGGTGCCCGAAGCCCAGGACTACGACCCTCACGACCTGCCGTGGCAGCTGCTGGCCGACGGGATGCCCGGCGAGCGTTCGCGGCTGTTGCAGTTGGCTATGGCCAACCACGGCTCGCACCTCTTCGGCGCGGCCGGCATGACGAGCTCTGTGCACACCGAGGCGGACATTACGCGCACGGTGGACGGCTGGCGCGCCTCGCTCCAGGAACTGCGCGCTGAGGGTCAGCTCGACTAAGCAGGCCAGCGGCCGGGAGGGCTCGTTCGACCATGGTCTCTGCGCTCACATTCGTCGTGGTGTTCCTTGTGCCGCTGCTCATTTACTTCGTGAATTCGGGCATGGTGGCGAAGGAGCGCCGGGGCATCGCCGCGGGTATCCCGAAGCCGAAGACGGCGAAGCCGCCCCGGAAGCCTCGCCCGGCGCGCGTCCGGCAGTACCGGGTCGACGATTGCGGGCGCGGATTTACCCACCTGGCGTTATCGCTCGTCGGGTCGCGTGATTCGTGCCGGTACTGCCACTTCGAACAGCCCACTCTGACCGTTGTTCCCGAGCCGCCCGCGGATGCTGAGGAGACGGGCGACAGCGGTAGCCCCGCGCCGACGGAGGAACCGCCGCAAACCTGACGGGCATGCCCGGACGGGCGCTATACTCGTTCGACACTCTCCCGGAGCACCTCTTTGCAATACACCCGGCTGGGCCGCACCGGCCTCCAGGTCTCCCGCCTGTGCCTCGGCACGATGACCTTCGGCTTTCAGTGCGACGAGAAGACCTCCATCGCCATCATGGACAAGGCGTTCGATGGCGGCGTCACGTTCTGGGACACTGCGGATGTCTACCCGCTCGGTGCGCCGGCTGGCTACCAGGGCCGCACCGAGGAAGTGGTTGGCCGCTGGCTACAGGGGCGCCGTGACCGCGTGATCCTTGCGACGAAGTGCTGGGGGCGCACCGGCCCCAGCCGCTGGGACCAGGGAAACTCGCGCAAGCACATCCTCGACGCGGTTGATGCATCGCTGCGCCGCCTGAACACCGACTACATCGACCTCTACCAGTTGCATGGCCCCGACGCAGAGACGCCCATTGACGAGACGCTGCGAGCTCTCGAGGACATTGTCCGCGCCGGGAAGGTGCGCTACGTGGGCTGTTCGAACTTCCTGGCCTACCAGGTGGCCCGGGCCATTGGCCGGAGCGAAGCGCTGAACCTTGTTCGCTTTGATTGCGTGCAGCCGCGGTACAACCTGCTCTTCCGGGAGTTCGAACGGGAACTCTTCCCGCTTTGCCGCGAAGAGGGCATTGGCGTGATCCCGTACAACCCGATTGCTGGCGGACTTCTCAGCGGAAAGCACAACCGCGATGCCGGCCCGGAAGAGGGTTCGCGGTTCACCCTCGGGTCCGCGGCAGACCGGTACCAGGACCGCTACTGGCATGAAGGGATGTTCGACACCGTGGAGCAGCTGCGGCCCATCGCCCAGGAGGCAGGGATGAGCCTGCCCCAGATGGCCGTCGCGTGGGTGATGGCGAACCCTGCCGTCACGGCGCCAATCATCGGCGCGAGCCGCCCGGAGCAGCTGGATGACACACTGAAGGCGGCGAGCACAGAGATGCCGACCGAGTTGAAGAGCCGTCTCGATGACCTGACCGCCGGCTACCGGAAGGGTGACGCGTTCCGCTGATGAGTGAACTGACTGACTTGCTGGAGATCGCCCGACGCGCGGCTGTTGTCGCGGGCGACGTCATCATGCCGCTCTACAACGCGGGCACGACCGTCGAACTGAAGGCCGATAAGACGCCGGTGACTATCGCGGACAAGAACGCTGAACTGGCGATGCGAGAATTCCTGAGCCGCGAGTGTCCGTCGCACGGCATCCTCGGGGAGGAATTCCCGGAGACGCCTGGGGACGGCCGCCACCGCTGGATCCTCGACCCGATCGACGGCACCAAGTCGTTCATCCACCACGTGCCACTCTTTGGGACACTCGTCGCGCTGGAGCGTGACGGTGTGCCAGTGGTTGGCGTTATTGCCTGCCATGCGGTGGGGGAGACGGCTTCGGGCGCGGCCGGGACTGGAGCATTCCTCAACGGCGCGCCTGCCCGAGTCTCGAAGGTTTCTGCGTTGAGCGAGGCGACGCTTTCGATGACGAGTGTGACGCGGATGCTGCAGGGGCGCGCCGAGGGACTCGCCCGGCTCGCGTCCCGCTGCGGACTGTCCCGCGCCTGGGGCGACTGCTACGGCTACCTGATGGTTGCTACGGGACGTGCCGACATCATGCTGGACCCGATCATGAGCCTCTGGGATGCGGCCGCGCTCTATCCCATCGTGACCGAGGCTGGCGGCGGCTTTTCGACGTGGGATGGGCGCCCCGGCGTCGGCGATTCGGTCGTCGCGACGAACGGCCTGCTGCATGCGGAAGTTATCGCGGCACTCAACGGCTAACCGGGCCAGCGTGCTGGAGAAATGAAGAAGGGTCCCCGCTGTGGGACCCTTCTTGCACTCTGCTCGGTTAGCAGCGCAGGACGATCAAGCTTTCCCGATCTTGAACATCCTGGTGCTGCAGACAGGGCAGGCCCCCTCGGTTGCCGGCTTGCCGTTCTTCATCGTGATGGCCTTCGGGTCCTTCATCTCCCGCTTGACCCTGCACTTGAGGCAGTAGGCTTCCATGAATCCTCCTTCGTTATGCCCGCGGCCGGGCGAGCGCGGCTAATTGTTAGAGTGTCTACGCAGATGCGCAGGTTCGCCGCGTCCTCAGGCATGATCGGAGTCTGCCCCCAAGGTGTCAATACTTTTTCTGAGTCTGAATCGAACATAACTGTCTAGATCTCACGATTTTTCATACGTGAAGACCTTCCGGGGCCGGATTTGGCCCGAACTCGACACCGACGCGACACCGAGGAACCCGCCGGAGGCGTCGTAGATTCGCGTGACCTCCGCAGCCCGTATGGCCCCACCGCGGGCCATCCATGTGCCGCCGTTAGCAAGTGTGCGCGCGCCATCCTCGCTGAGTATGGCGGCGTCGATGGTGGCCACGCCCTCGTCCACGGGCAGCAGTACGGGTTCAAGGCCACCGGCCGTTGCTGCCTCGCGAAGCTCTTCAAGGGTGACTGCATCGCTCACAGAGAAGGCGCCGGCGTGGACGCGCCGGAGGGCGGAAAGGTGCGCTCCGCAGCCGAGCGCTTCGCCCAGGTCGCGTGCGAGGCTGCGAATGTACGTCCCCGCTGAGCAGGTGACGTCGATGTCTATCGTCCCTGGCTCGCCGAGGGTTGCGGTGAACCGGTGAATCGTGACCGGGCGCGCCTGGAGCGCAGGCTGCTCGCCGCGGCGGGCGAGGTCGTACGCGCGCTGGCCGCCCACCTTGAGGGCGCTGAACGCTGGCGGCAACTGGGTGATCGAGCCGCGAAAGGGTGCAGTCGCAGCCTCCAGCCCAGCGGGTGTAAGGGCCGGGACTGGCCGTTCTTCAAGCACCTCGCCGTCGGCATCGTCGGTGGTCGTGGTTCGCCCGAGGCGGACCTGGCCGGTGTACCGCTTGTCGTGGGCGGTCATGTACTCGACGAGCCGGGTCGCCTTTCCGAGGCAGAGGACGAGCAGGCCGGTCGCCATAGGGTCGAGTGTGCCAGTGTGGCCTATGCGCCGCTGGCCAAGGATGCCCCGCGCTTTGGCCACCACATCATGGCTCGTCCAGCCGGCTGGCTTGTCGATCAGGACAATCCCGTCGAGGCCGCTATCAGTCCGCCTGGCGCTCACGGTGTTCGGCGCTGACTTTGCGGATGAGGTCGGAGAGCCGGGCCCCGCGCTCAATCGAGGGGTCGAAACGGAACACCAGTTCCGGTACCGCACGCATTTTGAGCCGGTGGACGAGTTCCCGGTGCATGAACGGGGCGGCCCGCTGAAGGCCATCGAGGGAGTGCTGTCGCTCCTCGTCGCTGCCAAGGTGGGAGACGAAGACGGTGGCATGGCGAAGGTCCGGCGAGACACGGACTTCGGTCACGGTCACCATCCCTTCGGAGACGCGCGGGTCTTTCACTTCGCGCAGGATCAGGTCGCTGATCTCCGCGCGCAGCAACTCGTTGACTCGGGTGGTACGCAGCGACATCGGAATCGGCCCTCCGGGCCGGGCACGGCAGGAACTAGCTCACGCGCTCTTCGTGGAAGAACTCGATGACATCGCCCTCCTGGAACTTGTCGAAGTTCGCGAGGACGACGCCGCACTCGTATCCGGTCTGGACTTCGCGCACGTCATCCTGGAAGCGCTTGAGTCCCTCGCAGCGGGTGCGGGAGAGCTCTTCCTTGCCGCGCAAGACGCGGACGTTCGAGCCACGACGCAGGGTGCCGTCGGTAACGAAGCAGCCGGCGATGCCGCCAAGGCGGCTGGACTTGAACACCTGGCGAACCTCGGCATGGCCGTCCACCACGTTGGTGTAGACCGGTTCGAGCATGCCCTGGAGGGCCTTATCGATGTCCTCCAGCACCTGGTAGATGATGTTGTAGGAACGGACTTCGACACCGGCCACTTCGCTGCGCTTCTTCGCCGAGGGGTCAACCCTGGTGTTGAAGGCGATGATGATGCCGTTCGAAGCCTCGGCAAGCATGACGTCCGAGTCACTGACCGGGCCCGTGGCCGAGTGGATGATTTTGATCTTCACCTCATCATTGCTCAGCCGTTCGAGCGAGGCCTTGAGCGCTTCAGCGCTGCCGCGGACGTCGGCCTTGAGGATGATGATGAGCTCCTTCAGCTTGCCCGCGCTGATCTCGTTGAACAGCGTGTCCAGGTTCACGCGAGCGTGATCGGTCTGCTCTTCGGCCTCGCGTTCGCGGCGCCGTGACTCGACGATCTGGCGAGCGAGGCGCTCATCGGCGACGGCGCGAATGCGCTCGCCGGCCTCCGGCACCGACTCGAGGCCCATGATGATGACCGGCGTCGAAGGCCCGGCTGTCTTCACCCGGGCGCCCTTGTCATCGAACATCGCCTTGATCTTGCCGCTCGTCTCGCCGACGACTACGGCGTCGGACTGGTGGAGCGTCCCGGCCTGGACCAGGATCGTTGCGACGGGGCCCCGGCTGGGGTCCAACTCGGCTTCGATGACCACGGCCGAGGCCGCGCGGTCCGGGTTCGCCTTCAGCTCGGCGACTTCCGCCACGAGGTTGATGGACTCGAGCAAGTCATCGATGCCGTCGCCGCGGGCGGCCGAGACCGGTACCGCGATGACGTCGCCGCCGTACTCTTCGACGACGAGGCTGTGCTCGGTGAGCTGCTGCTTCACGCGGTCAGGATTCGCCGCCGGGACGTCAATCTTGTTGATGGCCACGATGATGGGAACGCCAGCTGCGAGGGCGTGGTTGATGGCCTCGACGGTCTGGGGCATCACGCCGTCGTCAGCTGCGACAACGAGGATGGCGATGTCGGTAACCTGGGCGCCGCGCGCGCGCATGGCCGTGAAGGCCGCATGGCCCGGCGTGTCGATGAACGTGATCCGCTTTCCGTCCATCACGACCTGGTACGCGCCGATGTGCTGGGTGATGCCGCCGGCCTCGCCCGCCGCGACCTTCGTCTTGCGGATGCGGTCCAGGAGGCTCGTCTTGCCGTGGTCGACGTGGCCGAGAATGGTGACGACCGGTGGCCGCGGCTTCAGGGAAGCCGGGTCATCGACAATCTCTTCTTCCTCGACCGCGGCAGGCGCGACCGCGGGTGCGGGCGCCGCCAGCTCCTCGGGGTCGAAGCCGAGTTCGAGAGCGACGATGGCCGCCGTGTTGTAGTCGATCGTCTGGTTCTGGCTGGCCATGACGCCGTTGGTCATCAGGCGCTTGATGACTTCGATGGCGGAGATGCCGAGCAGGTCAGCCAGTTCTTTGACGGTGAGGGCCCGGGGGATGGCGACTGCCTGGGAAGTTGATTTTGCCGTCATACGATTTCGCTTTCTTCGACCGGCAACGTCATCCCGAAGGCGCGCAACGCCTCCATGTCCTCGAGAGCCGGGGAAACTTTAAGTGCGTTCTTCATGGTAGCGCCTTTCAGCGCTTTTACCCAACAGCGGCGAAACGGGTGCAGGTAGGCGCCCCGCCCGTTCGCCTTCCCTGTCAGGTCGACGACGACCCTGCCTTCGGGCGTCCGGACGATGCGGATGAAGGCGCGTTTCCCCTCTTCGGCACGGCAGCCAACGCAGGTGCGTTGGGGGACGGCGCGTTGGCGTGGGGGTTGCGCAGGCATCGCGCGAGGCTCCCTCAGTGAATACGCCCGGAGTACTCGATGTCGTCCATGTCGTCGTCTTCTTCTTCGAAGCGCGACGGGCGGCGGGCCTTCCCCTTCGCCGGTTTGGCCTTCGCGGACTCGGCCTCCTGGGCGCGCTGGTGCCCAAGCAGGTCCTCGCCGAAGCGAATTGCCGACGGGCGAGCTTCCGACACCACAGTGGTCGGAATTTCGTACTCTTCGTCTTCGTCTTCGCCGTAGTCCTCAGACTCGCGGTCCTCGCCACGCGGGACAGCCATGCGTTCGACGACAGAGGCGAAGGAGATCTCCTCTTCCTCGGGCTCGGCCGTGGGGGCGGCGGGCGCCTCCTCGACGACGGCCTGGGCCGGCGCCTGGGCGACCGCAACCACGGGCTGCTCCGCTGCAGCGGCTGCCACCTCTTCGGCTTCCTGGATGATATCGATGTCCGGTTCTTCGCCGGGGGCGAACGGTTCGAACGCGAGCACCTCGGGCGGCTCGCCAGCCTCCGCGCGGTCTTTGGCGGCCTGGCTGGTGATGTTGATCCGCCAGCCGGTCAGCTTCGCAGCGAGGCGGGCGTTCTGGCCTTCCTTGCCGATAGCGAGCGAGAGCATCCGGTCAGGCACGACCACCGAGGCGAGGTGCTCGTCTTCGTCGATCTCGACTTCGAGCACCTGGGCCGGGCTCAGCGCGTTCGAGACGAAGTTCGCGGCATCGGGGTCCCACTTGATCACGTCGATCCGTTCACCGGTCAGTTCGTTCACGATGTTCTGGATACGGCTGCCGCGCATGCCAACGCAGGCGCCGATGGGGTCGATGTTGGGGTTGCGCGCGTGGACGGCGACCTTGCTGCGGTGGCCACCTTCGCGGGCGATGCTCTTGATCTCGACGGTCCCGGCCTTGATCTCGGGCACTTCCATTTCGAAGAGGCGCCGGAGCAGGTTGCGGTGGGCGCGGCTCACGACGATTTGCGGACCCTTGACCGCCTTCAGCACCTCGAGCACGAGCACCTTCACGCGCTGACCGGGCCGGAGGTGTTCGTTGCGCACCTGCTCGGGGAACGGCAGCACGGCCTCGGTGCCGCGGCCCAGTTCGATGATCATCTGGCGGGCTTCGACGCGCTGGACGGTGCCGACCAGGAGTTCGCCTTCCTTGTCGATGTACTCGTCGTAGATGGCGTCCCGCTCGGCTTCGCGCAGGCGCTGGAGCACCACCTGCTTGGCCGTTTGGGCGGCGATGCGGCCGGCGTTCGGGGGCAACTGCTCTTCGAAGTCGAGAACGTCACCCTCGCGGGCGTCCGGCTTCCACTTCCGCGCTTCGGCAATCGTCATTTCGACGTTTGGTTCTTCGACTTCTTCGACGACCATCATCTGGCGGTAGGCGCGGATGTTGCCTCCGACCGGGTCGATTTTGACGTTGATATTCGGCGCGTTGTCACCTTCGCGCCGGAAGGCTGACGTCAGCGCAGCCTCGACGGCCTCGAAGACGACGTCCGGGGGAAGGTTCTTTTCCGCGGCGAGGGCGCTCAGCGCGAGCAGCAGTTCGTTCTTCATAGCTCCAATAAAAAAGCGGGCCTCTCAGCCCACCTCTCGGAAAGTGTTGCCGGGGGCAGTATAACACCACCCTGCAACGAGGGCGTTAACCGTGTGGCAGGCCTCCCGGGTTCTGGCTACGCTTGTTCCATGCCCCGGATTTACCTTGACCACGCCGCTACCACGCCGCCCGACCCTCGTGTCATCGAAGCGATGCTGCCGATGTGGACGACCTACTGGGGCAATCCGTCGTCCATCTACCTGGAGGGCCAGGAGGCGCGCCGGGCCATTGATTCGGCCCGCAAGCTCTGCGCCGACCTCCTTGGCGTGACCCCGAAGGAGGTGGTGTTCACCGGCGGAGGCACCGAATCGGACAATGCCGCCATCCGCGGGGCCGCTTTCGCTCAGCGCGACCGTGGCCGCGGTAACCACATCATCACCTCGGCCATCGAGCACCACGCCGTCCTCCACACAGTCGAACAACTCGAACGCGAAGGTTTCCGCGCTACTTATCTGCCAGTCGATGCTGCCGGCGTGGTTGACCTCGCGGCCCTGGAAGCGACTGTCGGCCCGGAGACGACGGTGGTTTCGGTGATGGCGGCGAACAACGAGGTTGGCACGCTCCAACCGATCGCCGAAATCAGCAGGATTGCGAAGGCGAAGAACCCGAAGGTGGTCGTCCACACAGATGCGGTCCAGGCTGCCGGGGCTGTCGACATCCGGCCAGCAACGCTGGGGGTCGACCTCCTGAGCATCGCGGGACACAAGCTGTACGGCCCGAAAGGTGTCGGACTGCTCTACATCAAGAACCGGACGCCGTGGCAGCCGCTCATCCTCGGGGGTTCGCAGGAGAAGGAGCGCCGGGCAGGGACGGAGAATGTCGCCGGGATTGTCGGCCTTGCGACCGCGATGAAACTGGCCTGGGACGAATTCGAAGCTCGCAACGCCCACTCACGCGCGCTCCGCGACCGTCTCCTGTTCGAACTCCCGGAGCGCATCCCGGACACGGTCATTACGGGGCCAGTGGATCCCGCGGGGCGGCTTTCGAATAACTTCAGCTGCTGCTTCCGGAACGTGGAGGGCGAAAGCGTGCTGCTCGCGCTGGATATGGCGGACATCGCCGCGAGCAGCGGGAGCGCCTGCACAACGGGCGCCCTCGAGCCGAGCCACGTCCTCACCGCCATGGGTATCGACCCGGACCTGGCTCACGCGTCGCTGCGGCTGACGGTGGGCGCGGCGAACACCAATGAAGACATCGACCGGGTGCTGGACGTCCTGCCGGAGATCGTGAGCCGGCTTCGAGCACTCGCGGGCTGAATGCGCGCCCGGGCTAACCCGACCGGATTAAGAAAGGCCCTGCTGCGCCAGGAAGTCGAGGATGTCCTGGACCGTGCGGATGTTCTCCGCGTCTTCATCCCGGATTTCGAACTCGGCGTCGTCCGCGAACTCTTCTTCAATCGCGATGGTCAGATCGACGATGTCGAGGGAGTCAGCGCGGAGGTCATCGACGAGGCTGGCTTCGGGCTTTACTTCGGCGGCGTCGACCTTCAACTGGCGGACAACAACATCGCG
>JBDHWA010000021.1:0-13368 GCA_039809945.1 Dehalococcoidia bacterium
CCTTTCGTCCGCTCTTTTCCAGACTTGCGGGCGCTCCATGGCATGGACAAGCCCATCCGGGCGCGTTTTCGGGGACCTCGTGGACACCCGAATCTGCACGACGGATGCCGTTCTCATCCTGCTTTTAGAAACTTCCTTCGCCTTTACGGGCGGCGCCCCGGAAGCGCCGCGGAAGAAATGTGAGAACTCACATCTTCGCCTCACGCGGCTCTCAGATTCGCGGCAGACCATTTCCTGCGAATCCACCGCAGAGGTGCAAAGGCTATGGACATGAAGACTGCTTTGTTCACCGGGACCGCGTTCGTTGGGGTGCTCGGCGCCGGGCTGGTGACCGCGCCGTTCAACGACGGCGCTGACGATGGCGCTTCCAGCGGATCCGCGCCATTTGTCGCCGCCGCCGCCGCCCCGGATGGCGGTGAGCTCTTCGCGGCAGCGCCTTTGAGCGAGGAGTCGGTCTACGCCGACGATGACGATTGGGATGACGACCACCGCGATCATGATGACGACGATGACGACGACGACGACGACCGCGACGAGGACGACGACTGATGGCCGCCGCAGTGCGCTTCAAGACTGTGCGGCTTGCCATCGCCGCCGCTGTTGCCGCCAGCGTGGTCGGCGGGACAGCGTACTTCGCGCGGACCGCCCCGGCCGAGGGCGCCGCTGAGACCACGCAGGAAAACACCGCGCCAACCGCCGCCGGGGCCGCGGGTTCGATCGCCGGCACGGAGAGCGGCGCCAGCCCGGTCCCAACGCGGCGCCCCGCGGCGACGCCCACGCCTGCCAAACGTTCGAGGGGGTCCTGATGGCCGCCGTCCGTCACCCGTTGCTGCTCATCTTCACGGCCTCATTCCTTTCCGCCCTCGGGTTGCGCCTGGTCGAGGCTGGTGAGGTTCCCTGGGCGCTCAGCCGCGCCTCCGGGCTGGCCGCCTTTGGCACGCTTTTACTGGCGACTATCGGCGGCCTGCTCGTCTCGACGAAAGTCGGAGATGGCGTCATCAGCCGGCCGTTCGCCTTCGAGATGCACCAGTTCCTCTCGGTGCTGTCGCTCGTGCTCATCGCTGTGCATGCGGGCAGCCTGCTGTTCGATGGCTTCCTCGGCTTCACGCCCGCATCCTTGCTGATCCCGTTCGCGAGTTCGTACCGGCCGCTCGCGGTCGCCCTGGGGGTTGTTGCCGCCTGGCTTGCGTCCATCACTACCGCCAGCTACTGGATGCGCCGGCAGATCGGCCAGAAGCGCTGGCGCGCGCTCCACTACGCCACCTTCATCGCCTACCTTGGCGCACTCTGGCACGGCATCGCCGCCGGCACTGATACGCAGGTCACGGTGATCTACTGGGGCTACCTGATGTCCGGCGCGGCGGTCTGCGCGCTGCTCATGCTCCGGATCGTTGGCTACAGCGCCGTCCCGCGGCGGCGGCCTGCCCCCGAAGCCGGGCGGCGCGCGGCCTGACCCTCTACCAGGTTGGCTTGCGCGGGCCCGGCTCGCCGAGGTCCGCCTGGAGGTAGGTCGTGTTCATCCACTGGCCGAACTTGTAGCCCGCGTTCTTCATCTCGCCCATCACTTCGAAGCCGAACTTCCGGTGCAGCCGGAGGCTTGCTTCGTTGGTCGACGTGATGGAGGCGATCACGAGCCGGACTCCGACGTCCCGGAGGACGTCGAGCAGCGCCGTGAGGAGGCGTTCGCCGACGCCCTGGCCGCGAAACTCCGGCGCGATGTAGATGGTGTCCTCGCGCGTGAACCGCCAGCCGTGCTTCTGGCTGACGAGCGAGGCGTAGGCAAACCCGATCACCTGCCCATCGCATTCGGCCGTGAGGACGGGCGTCAGGTGGCCGTGTTCGGCGAACCAGGCGCGGCGTTGTTCGGATGTCCACGGGGCGGTGTCCCAGGTGGCCACGCCCTCCTCGATCTCGCGGTTGTAGATGGCGTTGATGGTGGCGAGGTCGGCCTCGATGGTGGGCCGGATGGTGATGGCCGCGCGCTTCACAAGGCGAGTGTAGGGAGCGCGTGCTACAGCGGTGTTTCGCACGCACAAAGTGGCGGCCGGTGAGGCGGGGTAGCCGCCGGGCCAGTAAAGTTGCGGGTCACCGGAGGAGGAAACGATGACCTGGGTAGTGAGCTTGTTCGCGGCGCTGGTGATTTGCGGGGCCGTTTTCCTTGTTGGCAGGGCCGCCCGCAGCGGGGCCACAAGCGGTTCGCCCGAGCGATTCCGCGGGACTATCGCGATGGTTGCCGCGGCCGTGATCTTCGCGATCTGGGCGGGCCTCCACACGGTGACGGCCTCGGTCAAGCCAATCGAGGCCGGCCACGTCGGCGTCGTCTACCAATTCGGCGAGATCGTCGGCCAGCGGGAGGAGGGCCTCCAGTTCATCGCGCCGTGGCAGACCATGCGCACCGAAAGTGTGCAGGTGCAGCGCCACAAGTTCGAAGACATAACGGCGTTCTCGCAGGAGACGCAGGACGTCTTCGTGATCGCGACCCTGAACTACTCGGTGTTGCCGTCGGCAGTCCAGAAGCTCTACCGCGAAGTGGGGCCGAACTGGTTCGATGTGCTCATCGAGCCGCGGATCTTCAACTTCTTCAAAGAGGAGACGGTGAAGTACCAGACGGTCGATGTTGGCCCGAACCGGGAGGCCATCCGGCGGGCCGTGCAGCAGCGGCTTTCGAACGAACTGGGGCCGTACTCCATCCAGATCAACGACCTTCTCATCGACAACATTGACTTCCGGCCGGAGTTCAAGCAGGCCATCGAGCAGAAGCAGATTGCCGCCCAGGACGCCCTCCGAGAGCAGGAGAAGGTGAAGCAGAAGCAGTTCGAAGCCGAGCAGGCGGTGGAGACGGCCAAGGGCGAAGCGAACGCCACCCGCGAGCGCGCGAACGGCCAGGCTGACGCGAACAGGGCGCTCGCCGCTTCGCTCACGCCCGAGGTCATCCAGTTCCAGGCCATCCAGAAACTGGGCGACAACATCCAGATAGCGCTCATCCCGTCAGGCCAGGGCGTCATCCTCGACCCGGCCACGCTGCTCGGCGGCATCAAACCATAGCAGCAGGCGCTCCGGCGTTAGTCGAAGCGCACATCCTTCGTCGCAGCCGTCCCCGCGGTGCGGCCGGGCGCCTTCTGGAAGCTCCAGTACGCGTTCGTGTGCGCGATGACCTGGGCCGGCGGCGGCGCACCGTACTGCGTGAGGTCCTCCGTCGTGTGCGCGTCTGCGACGAGCGTCGTGTCGTAGCCGCGGACCAGCGCGCCATGGATCGTGCTGCGGATGCAGAAGTCGGTCTGCGCGCCTACGACCACGAGCTTGCCGACGCCAAGCCGGCCGAGGATCTCCTCCAGCAGCGTGCCTTCGAACGAATCGCCGTAGCGCTTCTCGACGACTGGCTCGGCCGCCCGCGGTTCGAGTTCGGGGACGATCTGCCATTCGGCGGAGCCGCGCACGAGGCCCTCGTCGTTGTGTTGCACCCAGACGATCGGCGTCCGTTCGTTGCGGGCGCGTTCGACGAGTTCGGCGATGTTGGCGACGACGGTATCGCGCTCATGCGCGCCCGCGACGACGCCTGCCTGGACGTCGACAACGAGGAGCGCGGTGTTGGGCCGGTCCGGCAGCGTGGTCATGGTTCCCTCCGTGCGGGCGACAGGGTAGCGCCGCCCGCACGGGATCGCCCAGCGCAGGGTGTCACTCCGGCCGCACCGGTCGAAACCCTCACGCCTTCTCTGTAGGATGCGGGCAGCGCCGCCGCACGCATGATGCCAACTGGCAGGAGGGTCCAATGGGGTTCCAGGAATCATCAACGCCAGACCCGGCGCGCCGGGTGTTCGTCAGCTACATCGATAAGTCGCGCGAGTACTACCTCGCCCAGGGGTTCGGCAACCCGTACCGCTGGGCCTACAACACCGAGATCCCGTTCACGCCGCTGGCGAAGCCGCTGAGTGAATCCCGCATCGGCGTGATCACGACCACTTCGCTCTGGACCGGGCAGGACCACCTGGACCTCGTCGACCGTCCGCCGAAGCACGCCTACGCCGCGCCCTGCGATCCTCTGCCGGAGCGAATGTTCACGATGGACCTCGCCTGGGACAAGGAAGCGACGAACACCGACGACCTCGGGTCGTTCCTGCCGGTGACCGCGCTCAAGAAGCTGGCTGCCGAGGGCCGCATCCGTGACGTTTCGCCCCGCTTCTACGGCGTCCCGACCGAGTACAGCCAGCGCAAGACAAATTCGCAGGATGCCCCGGCCGTGCTCGAGTTCCTGCGTGAGGACGGGGTCGATGCCACGCTCCTCGTCGGTCTCTGACCGGTCTGCCACCAGTCCGTGAGTCTCACGGCACGGTATCTCGAAGCGAACGGCATCCCCACGGTGGTTCTCGGCTCCGCGCGCGACATCGTGGAGCAGGCCGGGGCGCCTCGCTTCCTCTTCACCGACTTTCCGCTCGGTAACCCGGCGGGCGCCCCGGGCGATCCGGCCATGCAACTGGAGATCGCCCGAATGGCGCTGCGCCTCCTCGAAATCGCCGAGGCGCCCGGAACGACCGTCCGCACGCCGTTCCGCTGGCCGGTCGACGACTGGAGGGCGAACTTCATGCACGTCGATGCTGCCGAGCGGGAGGCGTTGCTCGCAGCTGGCGAGGATCGCCGCCGCCGCCAGGCGCTGCGCAAGGAGAAGTTCGGAGACGCCTGACCGGGCGTTCCTACTGGGTGGGTGACGCCGTTGGCGAGGCGGATGCTTCCGCTGAAGGCGTCACCGCTGCGGGGGTCCCCGGTGTCCCCGGCGCGCCGGTGATGCGCAAGACCTGCCCGACAGCGATCGCGTTCGGGTCGGAGAGGCTGTTGAGGGTTACGAGCGTCGCGACGTCGGTGTTGAAGCGCGCCGCGATCTCGGAGAGTGTGTCACCGGCGACGACGGTGTATTCGGAAGGCGCCGTGGGCTGCGCGGTCGGAGCGGTCGTTGGTGTATCGCGCGCGCCAGCCACCTGCTGTGAGGGCGTGGGCGTCGCGGTCGAGTTCTTCCCGAACGGGTCACCCGGGGACGAACTGCCCCCGCCGCAGGCAGCGAGCAGGACAATCACAATGGCGCCAGCGAAACGGTACATGCGCGGCCCCTGTTGGCGCGCACTCTATGCCAGCCTGTTAAGGCTGTAAACGGGCTACCCGGCTGAGGCGTGTTCTTCGTGGTGAATGCCCTGGCTCCAGCGGTCGGCCCAGTCACCAATGGCGGCGACGATCGCTTCGAGTTCGTGGCCCTTCTCAGTCAGTTCGTACTCGATGCGCACCGGGACCTCCGGGAAGACGGTCCGCGTGACCACACCGGCAGCCTCGAGTTCGCGCAGGCGCTCCGAGAGCAGCCGGTCGGAAAGGCCGGGGATGCTCGCGAGGATCTCGCCGAAGCGCGTGGACCCGGTCAGCAGCGTGCGCACGATGGCGCCAGTCCAGCGCCGGCCGATGAGCTCCACCGCATCCTGGTACAGCGGACAGTAGGCGGAGAGGAACGGATGCGATTGTGATGCGGCATTTGCCATGGCGGGATTCTAACACCTCCGTCCCTAACCTTCTGTAGCCTGCTTGACACTTCTCAGCTACTGACCGTATCTTAGCACTATCACGTTGCCAGGCAACAAAAGATAAGGAGTAATCAATGACCACCGCCGAGCCCGCTCTCGCCACCTACGTTGTCGAACCAAGTCACTCCTCGCTCGAATTCGCCGTCAAGCACATGCTTATCGCGAAGGTGAAGGGCCGCTTCAAGGAGTTCAACGTCGCCGCCCAGATCGACGAGAGCGACTTCAGCCGCTCCAACGCCACGGTCACCATCCAGTCCGCGAGCATTGACACCGGCCAGGCCGACCGCGACGGTCACCTGAAGTCGCCGGACTTCTTCGACGTTGAGAACAACCCGCAGATCACCTTCGTCACGAAGAAGATCGAACCGGATGGCGGCGACTGGAAGGTCACCGGCGACCTCACGATTCGCGGGATCACGACCGAAGTCGTGCTCGACGGCGAAGTCACCGGCCCGCTTAAGGACCCGTGGGGCGGCAGCCGCATCGGCCTGAGCCTCGACGGCAAGGTCAACCGCAAGGACTTCGGCATGGTCTGGAACACGGCCCTCGAAGCGGGCGGCTTCCTCGTCGGCGACGATGTGAAGCTCAACATCGAGGTCGAACTGCTCCGCAAGTAAGCTCCTCGTTCGAACACCATGCGGCCCGCGACCGGCATCCCGGTTCGCGGGCCGTTTGCTGTCTTGCGCGAAGTGCCGGCTTAGAACTTCGACCAGTCCGGCTCGCGCTTTTCGAGGAAGGACTTCACGCCCTCCTGGAACTCGGGCGCGCGCAGGCAACTCTTCTGGTTCACCCATTCGAACTCGAGCTGCGATTCGAGTGTGGCGGTCAGGCTGTTGTGGATGGCGCGGCGCGTGAGCACCATCGCCGACGGCGGTGAATTGGCGATGGTGTTGCCGAGTTCGAGGGCGGCGTCCATCAGCGAGTCGTGAGGGACCACCTTCGACACGATGCCAAGGTCCTTCGCCTCGTTCGCATCGAGCATCCGGCCGGTGAAGAACAGCTCGGCAGCCCGCTCCGGCCCGACGAGCCGGGGCAGGAACCACGAGAGGCCGCAGTCCGGCGCGAGTGCGCGCTTGATGAAGACGGTGGAGAAGCGCGCCTCGTCGCTCGCGATGCGGATATCGAAGGCGGAGCAGAGCCCGAACCCGCCGCCAACCGTCACGCCGTTGACGGCCGCGATCATCGGCTTGTCGGCGTAGTGAATGTTGAGGACCGTGCGGCCCACCTCGCCGATGGGGTCGAGGGCGTTCCAGCGCTTGCTGTTCTCGTTCGGCGCGCCGCTGCCCATCGCCTGGAGGTCGGCGCCGGCGCACCAGGCGCGGCCAGCGCCGGTGACCACCATGGCGCGAACCCGGTCATCGGCCCGCCCTTCGAGGATGGCGGCGTTGAGGTCGGCGAGGAGGGTTCCGCCCATGGAGTTCATGCGCTCCGGGCGGTTGAGGGTGATGACCAGCACGCCCCCGGCGCGCTCGACAATGACATCAGGCATGTGTGGCTTTCGTCCTGTGTTGGTGGATTCCCGAAGTATAGGGCCGCCGGCAGCGACCGGCCTGCGGGGCGGCGGCGGCCCGGGCCATGGAGGTAGCTTTGACGCCGCGGAAAGATTAGGTAAGACTAACAACAACGGTTCGGATTACAGTCACACCACCGTAAGGATGCATATGTTCGCAAGAATCCCTTTCCGCCTCTCCCTTGCCTGCCTCGCGCTCACCGGCGCCGCCTTTGTGGCCGCCGCCTGCGGCGATGATGACGATGGCGGCAACAGCGAGGAAGCCTCGTTCCGCATCACCAAGAAGGCGCCGAATGACACCGTCAAGGTGGACATGATCGAGTTCAAGATGATGCCGGATAAGCCCTCGGTTGCGGCCGGGCCGACGAAGTTCATCGCCACCAACAAGAGCACCGCAATGGTCCACGAACTCGCGGTGCTGCGCGTGAAGGACGACGGAACCTTCGAAAACACGGGCGAAGTCGAAGACGTGGCCATTGGCCAGACCGGTGAAATCGTCCTCGACCTGCCTGCCGGCAAGTACGTCCTCGCCTGTCTCCTCGTCCCCGGCGAAGCGGGCAGCACCGTCGACCACTTCAAGGAAGGGATGAAGATCGACTTCGAGGTGAAGTAGCCGCATCTTCGTCCAGCCACAACGCGAAGGCCCCGGTTTCCCGGGGCCTTCGACGTTGGGCCAGGTAGCGGTTGGAGCCTGGGTCAGACCGCCACGTCGCCGCGTTCGCCTGTGCGGACGCGGACAGCGGTTTCCACCGGGATGACGAAGATCTTGCCGTCGCCGATGTTGCCCGTGCGCGCCGCGCTGATGATGGCGTCGATCACGCGGTCTACCGCCATATCCGCGACCACGACTTCGAGCTTGACCTTCGGGAGCAGGTCGACCGTGACGGTCTCCCCGGAGCGGCCCTGGTGGACGATGCCCCGCTGCGCGCCACGGCCCGTCACCTGGAGGAAGTTCATCCCGTGAAAGCCGAGGTCGTCCAGCGCCTCTTTCACATCGTTGACCTTTTCCGGGCGGATGATCGCCTCGATTTTCTTCATGGGTACCTTTCCGGCGAAGTGTTTGGTCCGGGGCGCCCCGCCGGGCGCCCCGTTTGGGTGAACGTTACTAGACGGTGGGCCGTGCCGCCTGTGGCTGCTTCGGCAGAGAGGCTGCATAGGTGGCCGGCGGCGCCGGGAGGATGGTGCCCCCGCCGAGCGGGACGCCCGCCTCGTCCGAGGTGTAGGCGCGTTCGCCGTGCTGGGTGACGTCGAGGCCGAGCTCTTCCTCTTCCTCCGAGACGCGGATGCCGATCGTCAGGTCGAGCACCTTGAGCAGGATGAAGGTGATGATGAACGAGTAGGCGCCGATGACCACGATGCCGATCGTCGCATCGGTGAAGCGGTGCCAGTCGCCCTGGAGGATGCCGTCGGCATAGGCCAGGCCCGAGACGGCCTTGTTCGCGAAGATGCCGGTCGCCAGGGCGCCCCACATCCCGCCGACGCCGTGCACGCCGACCACGTCGAGCGAGTCATCGAAGCCGATCTTCGCCCGCAGGCGGACCGCGCCGTAGCAGAGGACGCCGGCGATAGCGCCGATAGCGATCGCTTCCATCGGCATCACGTAGCCGGAAGCAGGAGTGATGGCGACGAGACCGGCGACCGCGCCAGCTGCGACACCGACGACGCTCGGCTTGCCGCCGAACTGCCACGAAGCGAGGGTCCAGGCGAGGCCCGCGGTGGCCGCGGCAACCGCCGTGTTGACGAAGGCGTAGACGGCCTGGGGCGTGGCGCCGCCGGCGCTGCCTGCGTTGAACCCGAACCAGCCGACCCAGAGGATGGCTGCGCCGAGCACGACCATCGTGACGTCGTGCGGCTCCATCGGCTCTTTGCCGTAGCCCTTGCGCTTGCCGAAGACAATGACCGCTGCGACTGCCGCGACGCCGGCATTCACATGGATGGCGAGGCCGCCCGCGAAGTCGAGCGAGTTCAGTCCGATGTCGGGCGCGTTCGCGTTCGTCGAGAAGGCGCTGAGCCAGCCGTCATAGGCGAACACCCAGTGCGCCACCGGCACATAGACCAGGAGCGACCAGAGCGCGGTGAAGATGAGGAACGGGCCGAACTTCGCCCGCTCCGCGAATGCGCCGGTGATGAGCGCCGGCGTGATGATGGCGAACATCATCTGGAACGACATGAAGAGCAGGTGCGGGATGCCGAGGCCATAGACGGCGCCGTTCGGCCCGCCCGGCTCCGCGCCCACGTTCTTCAGGCCGACCCAGTCGAAGTTGCCGATGAGCCCTTTCCCCTGGTCGGGCCCGAAGGCGAGCGAGTAGCCGACGACACACCAGAGGATGGCGACGACACCGGTGGTGATGAACGACTGCATGATGGTTGACAGCACGTTCTTGTTGCGGGTGAGCCCGCCGTAGAAGAAGCCGAGCCCCGGTGTCATGAACAACACCAGCGCCGAGGCGGTCAGCATCCAGGCGATGTTGCCGCTATCGAGTTCCATAGTTCCCTCCCAGGTTTTGGCGGCGCCGTTGCCGCTGGGCGCGCCGCCGTAAAACGAAAATATGGGCGGTCGATTTCCGCGCCGTTTCTCGCAGATTTCCATCGTGTTTCGTTTTGGGTCAGGGTTGGCGCGCGCCGTACATGGCTGGCAGCCGCCCGGCAGGTTGTGTCAGCGAACTCGCGGAAAGGGAACCGAGCCCCGTTGTAGGCTGTCCCGATGCACGCGCGACGGAACCTCGGTCTGCTCTTCGGCTACTGGTTCCTCCGGGATTTCCAGCTCTGGTTCCCGGTCTGGATCGTGTTCCTGACGGTCGAGCGCGGGTTCAGCCTGACCCAGGTCACACTTGCCGAGTCCATCTTCCTTATTGGCGTGCTCGTGCTCGAAGTACCGACGGGCGCCGTGGCCGACCGGTACGGCCGCTCAGTTTCGATGGCGCTTGGCGCGCTCGTCCTCGGCGTCGCCATCCTCATCTTCTCGTTCACGTCGTCGTTCCCGGTGCTGGTGGCGTCGTTCCTCATGTGGTCGCTGGCCAGCGCGCTCATGTCCGGGGCGGATATGGCGCTCCTCTATGACACGCTGAAAGCGGCCGGCCGCGAAAACCACTACGAGCGGCTCGCCGGCCGAGGGATGGCGTCGAGCTGGGCAGGCTTGGTGCTCGCCACCTTCCTCGGCGGTCCCGTCGCGGCGCTCTTCGATACCCGGCTGACGATGTTCGTGGGCGCTGGCACCTGCGTGGCGACTGCGGCCATCGCGATCAGCATCTGGGAGCCGCCGCACCAGGCCGAAGGTGAGAAGCAACCCTACTTCAGCACCATCCGCGCCGCCTTCGCAGAAGTCTGGCGCAACGTCGATGTGCGCATCACCGTGATGCTGGTCAGCAGCGCCTTCGCCGCGCTCGAAGCGAGCCACTACTTCATCCAGCCCTACCTGCTGGACCGGGGCATCAGCGTCGGCGTGATGTTCTCCTTCCTCCAGGTGCCGATCCTCCTCGCCGGGCTGGGCGGGGCGCTTCTCTCCGGGCGCATCTCCCGCAAGGGTGGCGCGCGGGCGCTCCTGGCAGGGCCGCTCATCGGCGCGTTCGGCTACTTCGTGCTGACCGTCATGCCGGGCCTGACCGGGTACCTCGCGCTGCCCCTCGTCATGGGCGTCAGTTCCTGCGTCGAACCGATCGCCACCGGCTTCATCAACCGGCGGATCGGATCCGAGCGGCGCGCGACGGTGCTCTCCATCGCGAGCATGTCGCGCAGCGTGGTGCTCGCTGTCATGGCCCCGGGCCTCGGGTACACCACTGACCACTGGGGCCTCGCCCAGGCGTTCGCAATCGGTGGCGCGATGGCGGCGGCTGCGGCGCTCACCTTCGGCCTGCCCCTGCTCTGGCGAACCCGCGGCCAGGCGGAACCCACCGGCCTCCCCGAGGTGTCCGCCGCGAACTGACCCGCGCGCCCGATTCGAAACGGGAGAAATGATCTCGTAACACCGGCGCAATCCGGCCGAAACCGGCCGCGCCTAGGGTGGGATGAGGAGAACGCGGCCGGCCGGGGCGCTCTTCACGAAACATGATCTTCACGGCATCAGCGCGCTTGTTCGCTGACCTGAAGCGTGAAAAGCGTCACAATCGAACCAACCGCCGTGAACCCAACTGAGGAGCCTGTATGACACCAGAGGAGATCAAGGCATTCTGTGAAGCGAATGCCATCCGCTTCGTCGACGTCAAGTTCGTTGACCTGTTCGGCCAGTGGCAGCACATCACCCGCCCCATCCATGAACTGAACGACTGGACGGTCTTCGAGCGCTCCCCGTGGCGCAACGGCTACGGCTTCGACGGCTCCTCCATCCGGGGCTTCCAGAAGATCGAGGAGTCCGACATGCTCCTCGTGCCGGACCCGGAAACCGCCCTCATCGACCCGTTCATCCAGTCGCCGACCCTCTCGGTGATCGCGAACGTCGAAGACCCCGTGACCCGCGCCCGCTACACCCGTGACGCCCGCTACGTGGCCCAGAAGGCCGAGCAGTACGTGAAGGACGCCGGCGTGGGCGACACCGTCTACATCGGCCCCGAACTCGAGTTCTTCATCTTCGATGAGGTGCGCTTCGCCAGCGACCAGCACTCGGCCTTCTACTCGGTCGATTCGGATGAGGGCATTTGGAACAGCGGCGCCGAAAGCACCCTTCGCGGCGAACTGAACCAGGGCTATCGCCCGCGCTACAAGGAAGGCTACTTCCCGGTCAGCCCGCACGATACGCAGACCGACATCCGCAACGAAATGGTCGAGATCATGGAAGCCTGCGGCATCCAGATCGAACTCCACCACCACGAAGTTGCGACCGCCGGCCAGGGCGAAATCGACATGCGCTTCGACACGCTGACGAAGATGGGCGACAAGTCGCTGCTCTACAAGTACATCGTGAAGAACGTGGCCAAGCGCAACGGCAAGGTCGCCACCTTCATGCCGAAGCCGCTCTTCGCCGACAACGGCTCGGGCATGCACACGCACCTGTCCATCTGGAAGGATGGCGCGAACCTCTTCGCCGGGGACGAGTACGCGGGCATCTCGAAGATGTGCAAGTCGTACATCGCCGGCCTCATCCGCCACGGCAAAGCCCTCATGGCCATTGCCGCGCCGACCACGAACAGCTACAAGCGCCTGGTCCCCGGGTACGAAGCGCCGGTGAACCTGGTCTACTCGGCTCGCAACCGGTCGGCTGCCTGCCGCATCCCGCTGGTCAGCCCGGACCCGCGCCAGAAGCGCGTCGAGTTCCGTCCCCCGGACCCGGCGGGCAACCCGTACCTGACCTTCGCCGCCATCTTCATGGCCGGCATGGACGGCATTGTGAACGGCTGGGACCCGGGCGAACCGCTCGATAAGACCAACCTGTTCGACCTCAGCCCGAACGAGCTGGCGAACATCCCAACCGTCGCCCAGTCACTCGATGGCTCGCTCCGCGCACTCGAAGAGGACCACGACTTCCTGCTCAAGGGCGGCGTCTTCACGCCGGACCTCATCGAGACCTGGATCGCCTCGAAGTACGAAAACGACGTGGACCCGGTCCGCATGCGGCCGCACCCGTACGAATTCGACCTCTACTTCGACGCGTAAGCCGAAGCGAAGCGAACAACACCGAGAAGGGGTGGCCCACATGGCCACCCCTTCTTCGTTCCCCACCTGCCCCCTTAGCGGAGCTTTTCGGAGTTCAGCAGCTGACGTTCGCCCACTTCGGTCACGGCGACCATCTTCGCGAACCACGCCTGGAACTCCTTCGAGCCATACTCCTGCATCTCGGTTTTCGTGCCCGAGACGTAGGCGTCGAGGTCGGCGTGGTCGATTTCGAGGATGACGTTGAACATCTGCCCGGTCAGGTCGCTATAGAGCCGCGCACCGACCACGCTGGCCGGCGGCGGCATCTCGTTCATGTTCTGCTTCATCAGTGCGTAGAGGGCATCGCCCTGGCCGTACTTCGCCCTGAAGGTGAGACGCTCGGTGATCATGGGAACCTCCTGTCGTCACGAATGGCCGAAATGACAATCGTGCTTCGTGCGCGCTGACGATACAACAGGCTGTCAAGAGGGTTACTGATCAGCGTTCAGCACCCTGGCGCCGCCCCGCCTTGCTGACCGCCGACCGCTACCTGGCGCTGACTTCGATGCCCTCGTTCCACTCCTCGCGGAACTGCTGGCGGTAGAGCCGCGCGTAGACGCCGTCCCGGGCGAGAAGCTCGGCGTGGCGCCCCTGCTCTGCGATGCGGCCGTCTTCGAGCACGATGATCAGGTCGGCCGCGACGATGGTGGAGAGCCGGTGGGCGATGGCGAGCAC
>JBDHWA010000022.1:0-13365 GCA_039809945.1 Dehalococcoidia bacterium
ATCCGGTAGCCGCCCTGCTTCCCGGGGATCGCGTAGGGAATGGTGTCGTCCCAGATTTCACCGGTGATTTTCGAGCCGGGCGGCACGTTGTCGTAGATCCAGCGGCTGGCGGCGATGCGGGGATGTTCCTGCGAGTAGACCGACTGGAACGCCATCGCCCACCACGCCGTAGCGAGGAGGACCACCACGAGCGGCGCTTGCCAGAGCCAGCCGGCCCGTCCGCCGAGCGGGAATCGTCGCGCCGGCCACCGCCCCCAGCTGGCCCTTGCTGGGACGGCCCCAGTGCGGCGGTCCCAGAGTTCCAGGAGGAACCAGCCTGCGAACAGCGCCAGCACGGGGTACATCGGTTCGAAGTAACGCATGAAGGCGACGAAGCGCGGCCCCTGGAACAGGAAGACCGTGGCCACGAACGCCAGCGGGACCACGAGCGCGGCCTCGCGCAGCTTGAACAGGCGATAGCAGGCGAACGCCGCTCCCGCCCAGGCCGCGATGCCCAGGGCGGGGCCGAGCCCCCAGAGCACCATGTTCTTGAGCGGAGTGAGGAACGGTGTCGTCCCGGCGAACTGCACGAACGGGGGATAGTCGGCGTTGCCCTGCTGGAAGTCCCGCTCCCGCTGGATGTCATCCCACCAGCGCTGGTTGAACGACATATCCCAGAAGCTCGGGCCGGCGAAGGCGTACGGCTGGGCGATCCGGAAGACGACCAGTGCGATGACCGCCGCCAGGCAGAGCATCGAAATGTCGGTGGCCCATTCCAGCGGCTGGCGCTTGCCGGGGGCCGCTGCCGGACTGCCCCGATACTGGAGGCCGAAACGTGGGATGTCGCGCACGCCGATGCGGACGGCCAGCGCTGCCACCGGGGCGACCGCGAAGACAGCGGCGTTGACCTTGCACGCGCCAGCCAACCCAAGCGACAGGCCGAAGCCTGCCGCATAAGCCCACGCCCCGATCCCATCCGCCCGTATCCAGCGCACACTCAGGAGGAGGGTGAGCACGCCGAAGAAGGTGAGGTACGGATCCATCGTCCAGAAGTGCGCGAGTTGCACCGGCAGGACCGACAGCGCATACAGTGCGGCCCCGAGGAGGGCTGTCCGCCGCCCGAAGACGCTCGCCCCGAGGAGGAAGACGAGGAGGATAGTCGCGGCATCGAAGCCCGCTGTGACGCGGCGGCCCCAGATGACCGTAGTGTCGTATGAGTTTCCCGGACCGGCCGGGTCGTCTCCCATCACCGTGGCCACGCCCTTCACGAGGAACAGTGGGAACGTGCCGTACACGTAGGAGTTGGTCTGGCCGTCGTTGTACGGGTTGAGTGGGCTGTGCGCTGTATCGAAGTAGCCGCCCACGCTGTCCGGCCAGTCGAGCCGGTCGGAGACGAGCGAGAGGAATCGCTCGTCGGGGTGCATCTGGAGGGGCGCCTTCGCCCCGGCGGGCTGGTCCCAGCCGAGGCCGTGGAAGCGCAGCGCACCGCCAACGACGACGATGAGCAGAAGCGCAGCGAGCCACGCCCACGCTCCCGCGAAGGCGCGCACGCGTTCGCCCCCGCCGGTCGATGCTGCGGCGCCGCGTTCCAGTGGCGTTTCGGCCAAGCGCCCTCCGGGTTCGCAGGTGTGCCCAAAAGAATACGCCCGACTCCCGGTAGAAAGGCGAAAGGCCGCGGGATCCTTCGCCCTGGAGCGGGGGTTAGTGCGGGTGCTGCCCCGCGATGCCGGCTTCGCGCAGGGCTGCGATCTCGGTGTCTTCGAACCCGAGTTCCTGGAGCACCTCGTCGGTGTGTTCGTCCAGCAGCGGCGGGTGGCGCCTGATTTGCGGCGGCGTCGCATCCATCTTGATCACCGGTCCGAACGTCCGGTACGGCCCGATGAGCGGGTGTTCGAGTTCGATGACGAACTCGTTCTCCACAAGCTGCGGGTCCGTGAAGACGTCGGGCGGGAAGTTGAGCGGCCCGCACGGCACTTTCCCAGCGCGGAGGGTGGCCAGCCATTCGGCCGTCGTCTTCGAGGCGAAGAGCGCTTCGCATTCGTCGACGAGTTGCTGGAGCCGCTCCATCGCAGCGGGCGTGCCGAGCTGGAAGCCCTCGTCACTGCGGGGGTCATGGATGCCGGTGACCGCGCGGAAGCGGGCATTGAGCATCGGGCTGAGACAGCCCACGGAGATGAACCCGTCGGCCGTGCGATAGTGGCGGAAGTAGATGTTGGCGAAGCCGCCGCGCAAATAGTGGTGCTCCCAGACCTGCCGCTGGGTTTCGAAGCCGGCGCCGGCCTGGCGCGCTTCGGCAATGTCGGCGCGGTAGGCCTCTTCGACCGGCGGGTCCGTCGCCCCGAACCAGCTCAGGAGCTGATTGCCGAGGGCCATCGCCGTGCCGAGGAGCGAGGTTTCGATGCGCTGGCCTTCGCCGGTGGTGTCGCGGTGCCGCAGCGCGGCCACGACACCAAGCGCAGAGAACGCGCCGGTACCCATATCGTTGAACGCGGGCCGGATGTTCACGGGCACGCCGCCCCGCTCACGGGCGGTCAGTACGGCCGTAGCGGACATGCCCTGGACGATCACGTCGTAGCCGGGTTCGCCGCCGAAGGGGCCTTTCTTGCCCAGTGGCGCGTGTTCGAGGAAGACGAGGCGCGGGTTCCATTCGCGGAAGTGCTCGTAGGTCAGCCTGTAGCGTGGCAGGTCGGACGGTTTCATCGAGACCATGACAACGTCCGCCCACCTCGCGAGCCGTTCGAGCACCGGCCGGGCCTCGTCGCGCGTGATGTCGAGGCAGATGGACCGTTTCCCGCGATTAATGAGGGTGTAGCCCTTGGACTCGCCGGGGACGATCGGCTCCATGGTCCAGCGGATCCCGTCGCCGGCCGGCGGCTCGATCTTCACGACCTCAGCGCCCATCTCAGCCAGCAAAATGCCCGCAAACGGCACGGCCAGCGCCTGCGCCAGCTCCACGACCTTCACCCCATCGAGGGCGCCAGTCATCTGATTTTGGATTTCGGATTGGGGATTTTGGATTGATGGGGCATCAGCTCAACCTGCCCGGAGGATAGGGGAGGCGCAGGCAATTCACAATCCAAAATCCGAAACCGCGAGGTCGTGAATTTGGGACTGATGCCGCATCAGCTCAACCTGCGGGAGGGGAACTGGGGAGGCGGGGAATCCACAATCCGAAATCCGAAATCCCCAATCCAAAATGCTTAGATCTTGGATCTGGATTGATGCAGCGCCAGTTCAACCTGCGGGAGGGGAACTGGGGAGGCGGGGAATCCACAATCCGAAATCCGAAATCCCCAATCCAAAATCCCTAGATTCCCTTGTCGACGAGGAAGCTGCAGAGGTCGCTGACGCGGCAGGCGTAACCCCACTCGTTGTCGTACCAGGCTGCGACCTTCACGAGGTTGCCTCCGACGACGTTCGTCGACTGGCCGTCGACGATGCTGGAGCGTTCGTCACCCTTCATGTCCATTGAGACGACGGGGTCGAGGGTGAAGCCGAGGATGCCCTTCATTTTCTCCGCGGCGGTCTCACGGAGGAGGCTGTTGAGTTCGTCCTTCGTGGTGTTCTTCTCGGTGAGGGCGACGACTTCGACGATCGAGACCGTAGGCGTGGGGACGCGGTAGGAAAGGCCATCGAGGATGCCGTCGACCTCCGGGATGACGAGGCGAAGCGCCTTCGCCGCGCCGGTGGACGTGGGGACGATGTTCAGCGGGCCGGCGCGCATTTCACGCATGTCGCTGCCGGCCGCCTTGTCGAGGATCTGCTGGCTGTTGGTGTAGCTGTGAATCGTGGTCATCTGGCCCTTTTGCATGCCCAGGTTGTCGACAATGACTTTGACCACGGGGGCGAGGCCGTTTGTCGTGCAGCTCGCGTTCGAAACCACGTGGTGCTTCGCCGGGTCGTACTTTTCCGCGTTCACGCCGAGGACGATGGTCACGTCCTCGTTCTTGGCCGGGGCGCTGATGACCACCTTCTTCACGGTGTCGCGCTTGTGAGCCACGGCCTTCGTCGCGTCGGTGAAGAGGCCGGTGGATTCGATAACGATTTCGGCGCCGACGCTGCCCCACGGGATCGCCCCGGGGTCGCGCTCGGCGAACACCTTGATGGCGCGGCCATCGACGATGAGGGCATCGCTTTCGGCGCGGATGTCCTTGTTCCAGCGGCCGTAGTTGCTGTCGTACTTGAGGAGGTTGGCGTTGACGTCGGTGGCGACGAGGTCATTGATGGCGACAACTTCGAGCTTGCCGGGGTAGCGGTCCGTGACCGCCTTGAGGACCTGCCGTCCGATACGCCCGAAACCGTTGATGCCAATCTTGGTGACCACGTGGAACTCCTGGGGATTCGCGCCGGTGTTGGTGGCGCAACCTGTACTAACAGGCTACAACTTGCCCGCTTTCAGCGGTACCGACGGACACGCAAAACCCCTCGGCCGGGGAGAGCCGAGGGGTCGCCCGTTCGAAGCCGGGAGGGCTACTTCATGCGGGCCGGCTCCACCATCTGGTGGCAGCCAGGGCAATAGGTCTTTTCACGCGCGCTCGTGAAGTGGAGGTCGCAGTTGGGGCATACAACGGGTCGCCGGTTCATGTGGTTTCAGTCTCCTAAGTTGCTGGTTCAGGGGAAGCTGCTTTCGGGGTGAAGCGAACTTCCATCAGCAGAATCGCCCGGCTGCAACAGGGGAGATAGATGAATGTTCCGATGGATTTTCCCGGACCCATAGTTCAGGCGTATGGATCTATCAGTGTTCCAACAAACCATGCGCGGGCTGCAGGATGCCTCAGTTCGGCGCCCCGCGGCTCATCCAATCCCGGAGCACGTGCGTCACCACGTCGCCCGGCGCCGGGATAGGGCGATCGTCGACTTCTGCAGATGGCGCCCATGCTGCTGCGTAGGGCCGCAGCCCGGCGCGGCGGCTCTCTTCGCGGTCCCAGCGGTCGCCGCTCACAAAGGCGGCCTTTGCTGCTTCGGCTTCGAGGAACGTGAGGCACTGGCGCACGCGGGCGGCCGGGTCCCAACGTTCGTTTGCCGGGGTGGTGGCTACGACGGCGAGGAAGCGATCGAGGCCGGTGGATTGGACCTGCTTGATGGCGACGGCGTGCGGGAGCCGTGAGATCGCGCCGAGTTCGATAAGTTCGCTGCGGAGCGCGTCGAGCGCCATGCCGACGCCTTCGTGAACGAGGAGTTTCTTCATCGCGCTGCGGGCCAGCATGACCTCGCAGAGGCCGGCGCAGCGGGCTGCATCAGCCGGTTGGGTGAGGATGCTCAGCACGTCCCGCCAGGGTCGCGTGTGGTACTCCTCGACGAGTGGGCCGGCGTCGACGCGCTCGCCGACCGCCGCGGCTATGGACTCTTCGACGCAAAAGCGCCAGGCGTTGCGCGCGTCGATCAGGCAGCGGTCGAGGTCGAAGATGACCGCCCGGGGATGCGGCGTGGCGCCCCCGGCGAGGCCCACGTTAGTTTCCCAGGCCGAACCGGCGGCGAGCCTGCTCGTACTCTTCGGGCGTGTTGAAGCCGAGGTCGAGGAGGTCGCCGGCATCGACTTCGCCGGATTCTGTCACGTGCGCTCCAAGGACGCCGTGAAGGCCTTCCGATTCGTCAGTCGCCGCCATCAACTCTTCGCGCAGGCGCCCGGAAACGACGATCGGGTGGCCGCGGAGGCCGTTGTGGACCGGCCGGGTGATGGCCAGTTCCGGGCGGTGCCCTTCGATCAGCTTCCGCAGGAACGACGCGGGCCGGGGCGCGTCGACATCGATAATGACGATCGCGTCGGTTTCCCGGTTCACAGCCTTGGCGCCGATGCGGAGGGAGCCGGCACGGCCATGTTGGAAGCGCGGGTTGAGCATCGTCCGGCAGTTGGCCGCGCGCATCTGGCGCGAGATGTCATCGGCTTTGTAGCCGAGGACGACGATGACTTCGTCGCACCCGGCTTCGCGGAGTTGGGCAACCTGGTAGTTCACCAGGGGTTCTCCGCCCCAATCGAGAAGGGCCTTGGGCCGGCCCATGCGGGTCGACATACCGGCGGCAAGAACAATTCCAGAAATCACGATCGTTGAGTGTAGCGGCGCTCTCCGCGGGTGGCGAACATGGCCGCGGAACGGCTGCCTCAGTTGCGGCGGAACACCACTTCGCCGGCTTTGACCACCAGGCGCACGCGATGCAACGCAGCCAGGTCCGTGGCCGGGTCACCTTCGACGACGAGAAGGTCCGCCGCGCGGCCGGGAGCGATGACGCCCACATCTTTCAGGCCGAGGAGTTCGGCTGCGCGGCTGGTGGCCAGCTTGAGGACTTCAACGGGAGGGTGGCCGGTCATTTCGTGGAGGACCTCCATGCCGCCGGCCAGGGACTCGTGGGGAACGCCCGGGATGCCGCAGTCGGTACTCATGAGAACACGGCAGCCTGCGTCGAGGATCGCCTTCATCACCGCGCCGCGCTGCTGCTTCCGGCCGTCGTCAGGCCAGTTGCGGAAGCCAATCGAAACGGTCGGCGAAACGAGGATGCCTTTTGCTGCGATTTCCGCGATGACGGCCGCATCCGGGGCGTACCCCGTTGGCACGGTGAACGAGCAGTGTTCGATGGAATCGACGCCGGCTTCGACCGCCACCTTAATGCCCGCCACGCCGTGGGCGTGCGCCGCGACCTTCCGGTGCAGCCGGTGGGCCTCTTCGATGAGGGCGCGAAGTTCGGGCACCGTGAACTGGGGCGCAAAGGTGTTAGTCCGCGGGGTCATGTTGCCGCCCGTGGCCATCACCTTGATCCAGGCGGTCCCGGCCTTCACGTGTTCGCGCACGTTCTTGCGGATACCGACCTCGCCGTCACATTCGCCGCCCATGAACCAGCAGTGTCCGCCGGTGGTGGTTACCGGCGCCCCGGCCACGAGGAGGCGCGGGCCCTCGGCGAGGCCGTCGTTAATCGCGTCCCTCAGTTCGATGCTAAGAGCCGTTGGGGCGCCGAGGTCGCGGACAGTGGTGATCCCTGCCTGGAGCATGCGCCGGCCGTTGGCGGCCATCCGCAGCAGCATTCGCGAGGGGGTATCACCGTCATAGGTGGCTCGCCAGCCGGGCGTCGCATCGAAGCAGAGGTGAGCATGTCCTTCGATGAGGCCCGGGAGGATAGTGCAGCCCGAAACGTCGATGGAGTCGCTCGCGCCGTCGGCCGCCGCGATCCGGCCTTCTTCGATCACGACCGGGCCTTCGACCGAATGGTCAGCCAGGCCGTCCCATATGCGTGCGCCACGCAGCGCGAAACTGTTCATGGGCGGCGATTCTACGCACCCTTTGGCGAACGCGGCTCGACGCCTCGCGAGCGGTCCGTGTGCGTGGCACGATGCAGCGATGCCGCCGTGGTTCGACACCCACGTCCACCTCGACCGATACGACTCCGCCGAACAGGCCGCGTTACTCGCCCGCGCTGGCGATGCCGAAGTCTGCGTCATCGTGGTGGCGGACAACCTCGAACGGTCGCGGCATTTCGAGACTGTGCCGGGACTCGCGGGCTACCTCGTGGGTGTGCACCCGCTCCGGGCAGCCACGGAGGCGCTTCCGGCGGTGCTTGCCCGCGACGGATTAGCCGTGGGCATCGGGGAGTGTGGATTCGACGGAGCGGGGGATATCCGTGCACAGGTTCCGGTGTTCCGGGCGCAGTGCAGTCTCGCGCGGGAACTTGGGCTGCCGCTTGTCCTCCACGTCGACGGCGCGCCGGCATGGGATGCACTCCTGGAGGAATGCACATCGCTCGACGGCCTCACGGTGGTGCGGCACTACTTCTCGGGCGATGCAGCGCAGGCGGCCTGGCACGCCGAGCGTGGCCACTACCTCTCGTTCGGGAACCCGCTTCGACGCCGTGAGGACTTGCAGGCCATCGCACGTGGCTATCCCGCAGACCGCCTCCTCATCGAGACCGACAGCTACCCGTTGCCCGGGCGGGCAACCGAACCCAGGGACGTTGTCCGGGTTGGCGAAGCGCTGGCCCGGGGGCGCGGGTGGACCGTCGACGAGACGAAAGCGCAACTTGCGACGAACACCGCGGCTGCTTTTCCGAACCTGCTGCCGGGCTGAGCTACTTCGCCGGGTATTCGACCCCGTAGTCCGAGGCGAGCAGGCGCAGGAAGTCCTTGATCGGCGGTGCGAGGATGCGGCCGCGAAGGACGTGCACGCCAACTTCCTGCTGGGCCGGCTGGTCCATGTCCTTGATTTCGACTTCGGCGAGGGTGCCCTGCGATATCTCCCGGCCAATTGAGATACGCGGCAGGATGCTGACGCCGAGGCCGGCTTCCACCATGTACTTGGTGGCCTCCATGAGGTCCAACTCCATGACCGACTCGGGGACGACACCCGCGCGCAGGAACATGCTGTAGATGAGGCTGTGGTAGGTGGAGTTCCGCTCGAAGAAGATGAACGGCTCCTTGCCAACCTCGGCGATGGTGGCCCGGCCGCGCTTCGCGAACGGGTGGTCTGGAGCGACGACCAGGGCAAGGTCGTCGTTGTAGAGGTGGAGCGACTCGACCTCTGGATGCTGGGTGAGGCGGGTTACCGCGACATGGATCTCCCCGGCGATGAGCTTCTCGATAGCGTCTTCGGTCAGGCCGGCGGAGAGGTGGACGTGGACGCGCGGCCGTTCGGCGCGGAACTGGCGCAACACGCCGGGCAGCACATAGGTGGCGATCGAAGAACTCGCGCCGATGCGGATGCTGCCGATGTCGCCGTGGCGAACCGCCTCAATTGCGTCGGTGCCTTCCTGGACCGCTGTGAGGGCGCGCTGAGCGTGCGGCATAAATGCGTGCCCCGCATCGGTCAGGGTGACGCTGCGGCCGGTGCGTTCGAACAGGCGGTCGCCGATCTCGCGTTCCAGGGACTGGATGCGGGCGGTGACGGATGGCTGTGTCAGGAAGAGCGCTTCAGCGGCGCGGCTGAATGAGCGGTGGTGGGCCACCTGGATGAATGCTTCGAGCTGGGCCAGTTCCAATGATTTCTCCCCCGGGGCGTTGGCCCGGCAGTTCGATACCTATTTGTAGAAGTCGGCGTTGATGGCAATGAAGCGCCGCTGGTCACCTTCCACCGAGTCTTCATGAAGAATGGCCGAGACCGGGCAGGCGAGTTCGCAGGCGGCGCAGTCGATGCACTGATCGGGATTGATGTAGTACTGCTCAGCGTCGTCGGTCGTGTGGATGCAGTCCACGGGGCAAACCTCCACGCATGAAGCGTCCTTTACACCGATGCAGGGCTCAGTGATGACGTACGGCACTCGGGGCTCCTTCAGAATGAGTCGCGGCGAACTCCAAGTTTATACACCACTACGTCGCCTTCCACTCGCGCCTGGCAGGCGAGCCTGAGGCGCGGATCCTGGATCGACGCCTGGCCTCGCTGGCGGACCAGGTTCGCTCGCTCGAAGCGGCCCATCCGGCTCAGACGGCCGACACCGGAGACCACTTCCATGGCGCAGTTCGTACACTCCCCGTTGCGATTGCAGCCTACGGGCCACCAGTAACCGGCGGCGTTGGCTGCATCCATCACCGTCTCGCCGGGGGGCGATTCGAACTCGATGTTGAGCGGCTCGACGCGAACGCGGGGCATGGCGCGAATTGTGGCGGGAGCAGATAGCGCTGTCGATTTAGCGGCGAATCCAGGTGCGGCGAACCACCACTGTTTCGCTGACTGCGGCGGCGTACGGAAAGGGGTCGGCGGCGGGTTGCTGGGTCGCCGGGGTCACCTGCTGGGCTGGCGCCGGCTGGCGCCGCGGCTTCGAACGGTTGCCGACGACCGCGTTGACGGCCTGCTTCCCCGCCTGGCGGGCGAGGTATTTCCCGGTCAGGCTGACGCCGATCTGGAGGGCGGTTCCCACGGCCATCGCTGTTGCAGCCTTTTTCACCGGCGCTGGGAGCGCGGCACGCTGCCGTGGTTGCCTGGCCGGCAGTTCTGGGGTTGGCGCGGGGACAATCGCAGTGTCGCGCAGGGCGGCGAGGTACATCCCACACTTCCGGCAGTAATTGTCGTCCGGCTGGTAGCCGTTCTGGCAGTCGGGGCAGGCGGGCAGCGAAGAAACCATGCGCGGAATTATACGGACCCTGGCAACTTCACCGCCCGCTCGACCTGGGCGGTGAGGTCAAGCGGCGTTTCCGGCGGCGTGGCCAGTTTCCCTTCAGCGATGGCGCGAAGCGTTTCGACGAGGAATGGGCGCTCTCGCGAAACCCCGCGGGCGCGGATGTCGGCATAGAGCGGAAGCCCCATGATCTCGGCGAGCGAGGCAGACTCGAGCTTGCTGTCAGGCAGCGCATCCCAGGCGTCGTGGTTCAGGTCATCATGGATTGGGAAGCGGCAGAAGCTCGTCGCCGGGCCGCGGTCAACGTCGCCGGTGACGACGTTCATCATGCAGCCGGATTCGAGTGCGCGATTGCGCATGAGTTCGGCGATGACCTCCTGGTACGTGCCAATCGGCCCGTCGGGGAGCGCCGGGTGGTCGTTGATGAAGGTGAAGCGACCGAACAGCGGCTCAGTGGCGATAAGCATGTAGCCGAACATCACGCCCAGCTGGAAGTCGTAGCGGGAGAGGATGTCCGCGGCCTTCCGGTCGTAGTCGAATCGCCACGGCTGGAGAGGGTCGCCAGGCTTGCCGATGCGTCCGCCGGCGGCCTTGCGAAAGCGGACCGAGGAATGCGCTTCGACCGGGATGCTGCGGCCTTCAACCATTGCGATGAGCTTGTCGGTGGCTTCGGCTTCGCCACGGTCGCGGTTCACGAAGACGACGGCGACTTCCACCGGGAGGCCGGCGTCGATGGCGTCAAGCGTGTACTTGAGCGCGCCGAACGAGCCGGGGCCGCGGCCAGTGGTAAGCCAGGCGATGCGGAGCGGGCTCAATCGCCGGCCTCGTAGGCTTCTTCGGACTCGCGGAGTTCAAACTGGTCCTCTTCGAGGCGGCTTTGCAGCGTTTTCACCTGGAGTTCGGCCTTCTCGAGGATTTCCCGTAGCCGGTCCACGAGGCCGGCGCCCTCCTCGTACAGGCGCAGGGATTCCTCGAGGGGCAAGTTGCCCGCTTCGAGTTTGCGCGCCTTCTCTTCGAGGTCCGAATAGAGTGCATCGAACGATGGTTCAGGCATGTTTCAACTCACCTCGGCCCAGAATGCCCCATCACCCACCGAAACGGAAAGGCGGTCGCCGGGCTTCACTTTCTTCGTGCTGTTGACCACGGGTTTCTTTGCAGCGCCTTCCTTCTGGACGATGGCGAACCCGCGGGCGAGCGTTGCCATCGGGTCAAGCGTGGCGACGCGTGCGGCAGCGGTTTCGAATCGGGCGCGGTCGATGGCGCACCGCCGTTCTAGGGCGCGTCGCATCTCGCGCAGCAGCTGGCTCACATCGCGCTGCACCCCGGACGGGTCAGGCGCGTAGCGCTGCAGCTTCCTGATCTGGGATTCGACGGAGGACGCGCGCTCACCGAGGCGGGAGCGGACGGCCGAAGCCATCTGCCGGTCCATCAGCCGGATCGCCCGTTCGAGTTGGGCGATATCCGGGGCGGCCCGTTCGGCAGCTGCGCTCGGCGTGGGCGCACGCAGGTCGGCGACCATGTCGGCGATGGTCACGTCGGATTCGTGCCCGACGCCGGAGATGACCGGGACGGGGAAGCCGTAAATTGCCCGGGCGACGCCTTCGTCGTTGAAAGCGGCGAGGTCCTCCGCGCTGCCGCCGCCGCGAGCGACGATGGCGAGGTCGAGGTCCGGTTCGCGGGCGAGTTGGCGGAGGGCCGCGGCAACCTGGCCGGCTGCCTGCGCCCCCTGCACCAGCGCCGGGGCGAGGATGACCGTTGCCAGCGGCCACCGCCGCGTGAGCACGTTGCGAATGTCCTGGAGAACCGCTCCCGTGGGCGACGTGACGAGGCCGATGCGGTGAGGAAAGCGCGGCAAGGGCCGCTTCCGTGCGGGATCGAAGAGGCCTTCAGCTTCGAGCCTCAGGCGCAGCTCTTCGAACTTCGCGGCAAGGATGCCGACTCCCTCGGGCCGCACGAAGTCCGCCACAAACTGGAGTTCACCGCGCTGGGGATAGATTGTGATCCGCCCGTGGGCGAGCACGCGTTCACCGTCTTTCAGCTGGAACCCTGCCATGTTGTCGCGGAAGAGGACCGTGCGGAGCGCGGCCTGCGGGTCCTTCAGCGAGAAGTAGCGGTGGCCAACCTGGGAGCGCGAATAGTTCGAGACTTCGCCCTGGATCCAGAGGTCGCTGAAGAACTCGTTTGCTTCGAGCACTTCGCGCAAGAACGAGACGACAGCTGAGACGGAAAGCGCCGCAGGTGGGTTCATGGGAGTGACAGGGTACCGCCAGCAGCCCTCGATCGCGAAGGCTGCACGTCACTTCCTGACGCGCAGCCCTGGAGTGAGGTTGCCTCGATCGCGGTGTGCTACGAAACGCGTTCGATGTACGTGCCGGAATCGGTGTTGACCTTGATCCGCGCGCCCTCTTCGAGGAAGAGCGGGACCTGCACGACGAGGCCGGTCTCGAGGGTCGCCGGCTTCGTGCCGCCGGTGGCGGTGTCACCCTTGAAGCCGGGGTCGGTCTGAGTGATCGTCAACTCGACCGAGATGGGGAGTTCGATGCCGATAACTTCGTCGCCGAAGAGGACGACTTCGCAAGTGTCGTTCTCCTTCAGGTACTTGTTGGCGTCGCCGACTTTCTCGGAGGCGACCGGGATCTGCTCGTAGCTCTCGGTGTTCATGAAGTAGTAGAACTGGTCGTCGCTATAGAGGTACTGCATCTCGCGGCGTTCGACGCGGGCGCGCTGGAACTTGGTGCCGGCCTGGAACGTCTGCTCGGTGATTGCGCCGGAGCGGACATCGCGGAACTTGATGCGAACCTGGGCCGAACCGCGGCCCATCTTGATGTGGTTGTAGTCCATGATGGAGAAGAGCTTGCCGTCGAGTTCGATGGTCGCGCCCTTCTTCAGTTCGCCAGTAGAAATCATGCGGTCAATCCTGCAGGGGTGAGTTTGGGAGCCTTGCTGAGCACCCGTGCCCGGCCGTTTTCGAGGACGACCACATCTTCGATGCGGACACCGCCCCAGCCGGGAAGATAGATGCCTGGCTCAATGGTAAACACCATTCCCTCTTCCAAGGTATCCGTTGAAGTTGTACCGAGGTAGGGCGCTTCGTGAACATCGAGGCCGACGCCGTGGCCGAGTCCGTGCCCGAAACGCTCGCCGTAGCCTGCCCGGTCGATGACATCCTGGGCGAGCTTGTGCGCTGTTGAGCCCTTCATGCCAGCTTCGACGCCTTCGATCGCGGCCCGCTGGGCTTCGAACACGATCTCGTAGATCTCGCGGAATTTCGCATCTGGTTTGCCGAGGACGATGGTGCGCGTGAGGTCGCTGCAGTACCCGCCGTAGCGGGCGCCAAGGT
Source organism: Dehalococcoidia bacterium (assembly GCA_039809945.1). GTDB lineage: Bacteria > Chloroflexota > Dehalococcoidia > Tepidiformales > Tepidiformaceae > Amarobacter. Next base: position 13,352 of record JBDHWA010000022.1, read on the forward strand.
CGCAGACGATTGGC
>JBDHWA010000023.1:0-13051 GCA_039809945.1 Dehalococcoidia bacterium
AGGACCTTCTGGCCGTTGAACTCCGTGCTGTAGGCGATGCGGTCGATTTCCGAGCGGAGTTGGACGATTTCCTCGCCGATGCTCGTGCGCTCGGGGCCGTTATCGGAGTAAGTGCCGTTCGCGGCCTGGACGGCTAGTTCGCGCATGCGCTGGAGGATGGCGTGAACCTCGTCCATCGCGCCTTCAGCGGTCTGCAGCATCGAGATGCCGTCCTGGGCGTTGCGCAGGGCCTGGCGGTTGCCCTTGATCTGGGCGCGCATCTTCTCGCTGATGGCGAGGCCGGCGGCATCGTCGGCGGCGCGGTTGATGCGGTAGCCGCTGGCCAGTTTCTCCAGCGTTTTGCCCATCTTGAGGCCGGTCTTCTCCAGGTTGCGCTGGCCGTTGATGGCGCTCACGTTCGTCATGATTCGAGTCATTGCTGTTCCTCCGTGGGGGCCACCGGCCCGTTTGCCTTTTCCCCCGGTGAGAGTGCCGCTCTCCCGAAGGTTTCTCTGTGGTGACTATCGGGTGAACAACGTGGACGTTGAGTGGCAAAACGGTGGACGGCGGCGAAATAGGGGGTTTCGCCTATCCCCTGTGGCGCGCCGCGACGCCGTTCGGCCCCGGCGGATAGAATGCGACCCACATGGGGAACCTGCTTTGAACAACGTCCTTGCGATGATCCTTGCCGGCGGCCAGGGAGACCGGCTCTCCATCCTCTCCGAGCAGCGGGCGAAGCCGGCCGTGGTCTTTGGCGGCCAGTACCGCATCATCGATTTCGCGTTGTCCAACTGCGCGAACAGCGGCATCAGCAAGGTCTCGGTGGTGACCCAGTATCGGCCACGGTCGCTGATGAACCACATCGGCGCGGGCCGGCCGTGGGGCTTCGATACACTCGAGGGAGGCATCCAGATCCTCCAGCCGTACCTCGGCCGGGCGGACAGCGACTGGTACCAGGGAACGGCCGACGCGGTCTACCAGAACCTCTACGTGGTCGAAGAATCCCGTGCCCGCGAGGTGCTCATCCTCGCCGGTGACCACATCTATCTGACGTCATACCGGAACATGATCGCCTACCACCGGAGCCAGGCCGCGGACGCAACCGTGGCGGTGTATTCGGTGCCGCGTGAGGAAGCGCACCGCTTCGGCGTGCTGGACCTCGACGCGAACGGCCGGGTCACCGACTTCCAGGAAAAGCCTCAACAGCCGCGGGGCGCGTGGGCCTCGATGGGCGTCTACGTGTTCAACAAGGACGTGCTGGTCCAGCAACTCCAGGCAGACGCGGACGAGCATGGCGAGAGCAAGCACGACTTCGGCCGTGACATCATCCCGCGAATGTTCCGCTCGTTGCGGGTGTTCGGGTACCAGTACCAGTCCTACTGGCGAGACGTCGGCACCATCCAGTCGTACTGGGACGCGCACATGGACCTCCTGGCGCCGAACTCACCGCTGGCGCTCGACGACAACGAGCTGAAACTGCGAACCTCCGGGCTGATCATGCCGGCCGCCCGCATCGGCAGTTACGCCTCGGTGCACGATTCGCTGATCTCGCCGGCTGCGAACATTGACGGCGACGTCTCGCGGTCGGTTATCTCACCCGGCGTCATCGTCGAGCCTGGCGCCGTGGTGCGCGATTCGATCATCCAGCACAAGTGCGTGATCCGGGCCGGCGCCGTGGTCGACCGCGCCATCCTCGACAAAGAGGTGTCTGTCGGCCGGGGCGTGCTGATAGGCGGCGGCGACGACGTGCCGAACTTCGAACGCCCGGACATCGTGAACACGGGGATCACCGTCATCGGCAAGCGCGTCTCCATCCCCAGCGGGATGAGCGTTGGGAAGAACGTGGTCATCGGCCCGGGGGTGAACCAGGAACTGACCGGCAAAACAGCGCTCGAAAGCGGTGCGAGCGTCCACGCCTCCATCCTCCCGCCGCACCTTTTCGTCTAGCGATGAGGCTGTACACCCTCGCCGAAGCCGACGGCCTCTTGCCAGAGGTTGTCCCGGTGCTCGAAACGCTGCGCGACGCCTACGTGGAGTTGAGGGCGATCCAGGCCTCGGTGGCCAGCCAGTCGCGCGGCGCCTCGGGTGACGGTCACCTGCTGGCGAACCCCTGGGAGACCGGCGGCGAAGACCGGATGAAAGAGCTCGACCGGCAACTCCAACGGGCAGCGACCCGGCTCGACCGCTGGGGGATCGAAGTGAAGGACCCTGAGCGGGGCCTGGTCGATTTCTTCCACCAGCGTGAAGGCCGCGTGGTCTACCTCTGCTTCCTCCTCGGCGAACCCGCCATCGCCTTCTGGCACGAATTGAACGCGGGATTCGCGGGCCGGCAGCGCCTGGCCTGAGTGGCAGGCGGCGATGACGCCGTTACAATGCGCCGCACCACTCACCGAGGCAGGCCAATGGCAACTACCCACGCCGTGCGCGACATCTTCGTGGAAGCAAACGGGCTCCGGCATCACCTGATCGCGCGGGGCCACCCGGGCTCGCCAGTTGTGATGATGATCCACGGGCTGGCAGGCCAGGCGCACACCTTCGACGGTGTGGCTAACCGGCTGGCGGCGAAGTTCCACGTCTACTGCCTCGACGTCCGCGGCCGGGGCGAATCGGCCTGGGGACCGCCGGACCAGTACGGCTTCGACACCTACGTGTCGGACCTCGAAGCGATCCGGCAGGCGCTTGGGCTCCAGCAGTTCGCACTGGTCGGCACCTCGATGGGCGGGATCATCTCAATGCAGTACGCCCCGAAGTACCCCGAGCATGTGACCCGCGTGGTGATGAACGACATCGGACCGGAGATCAACCCGGAAGGCCTGCAGCGCATCCTCGCCTACGTTGGCGGGGCGCCGGAGATGTTCGCCGATATGAAGGCGGTGGTCCGGTACTACAAAGAGCACTACGCGCCGATGGTTGAGCACATGCCGGACGACATCATCGCCGACTTCGCGCGCTATAACGTGCGCAAGAGCGACAGCGGCGTCTACGTCTGGAAGATGGACCCGGCCATCCGCGCCAGCGCTGCGCCGCCGCCAGCCACGGAACCGTGGGACGCATTCAAGGCGATTCGCTGCCCCGTGCTGCTCCTTCGCGGGGGAACCAGCGACATCCTCAGCGAGAGCATTGCCCAACGAATGATCGACGCCCTTCCGGGCACGCAGTACGCCGAGATCCCGGGCGTCGGGCACGCACCCCTGCTCATCGAACCGGCCTCCGTGAAGGCGCTCGACGCGTTCCTCGCGGGCTGAAGCGGACGCCGAAGGCCTTGCGGAGCGGGTTCGAAACCGGGTGTTATTGACAACCCGGCGCGCCGCCCATACCTTGAGGCCCTCAACTGAAGAATGATGCGTTGATCGGGAAGAGTAGCCGGTCAGGCGAGCCTCCAGAGAGCCGGGAATGGTGAGAACCCGGTGGCGGCGCGGCTGGTGAATGGGCCCGGGAGCACCGAACCTGAACATCTCCTCCGGAGTCAGTAGGGTGAGGCGGAGTGGCACCGTTAACACAGCCAGGGCCCTCACGGCGTGCCGTGGCGGCTGAAGAGTGCTCCCGGCCAACGCCGGGGGAACAAAGGTGGTACCGCGAGAGCCCCTCGTCCTTTGATGACGAGGGGTTTTGTGTTTCCCGGAGGCCGCGAACGGGGAACACCGGACACAATTCCAACACCGGCCCTTGGAGGGGACCACATGGCAACGCGAAAGTTCTTCCTCAACGAATCGGAACTGCCGACGCACTGGTACAACATCGCGGCGGACCTCAAGAACCCACCGGCGCCGCCGCTGCACCCGGCAACGCACGAGCCAATCGGCCCGGAGGCGCTGGCGCCGCTCTTCCCGATGGAACTCATCAAGCAGGAAGTGAGCGCCGAGCGGTTTATCGAAATCCCCGAGGAAGTGCGCGAGATCCTGAAGGTGTGGCGGCCGTCGCCCCTCATTCGCGCGACGATGCTCGAGAAGGCGCTCGATACGCCGGCGCACATCTACTACAAGTACGAAGGGGTCTCGCCATCAGGTTCGCACAAGCCGAACACAGCGGTCGCGCAGGCCTACTACAACAAGAAGGAAGGCGTCCGCCGCATCGCTACCGAAACGGGCGCCGGGCAGTGGGGTTCCTCACTCGCCTTCGCCTGCAAGCTCTTCGACATCGAGTGCAAGGTGTACATGGTGAAGGTTTCCTACAACCAGAAGCCGTACCGCCGCTCGATGATGCAGCTCTGGGGCGGCTCGGTGGTGGCCAGCCCGAGTACCGACACGAACGCCGGCCGAGGCGTCCTCGGCGAAGACCCGGAGAGCAACGGTTCGCTGGGCATTGCGATCAGCGAGGCGGTCGAAGATGCGGCCATGCGCGAGGACACCAAGTACTCACTCGGCAGCGTGCTCAACCACGTCCTGTTGCACCAGACGGTCATCGGCCAGGAAGCGATGAAGCAGATGGAGATGGCCGGGGAGTACCCGGACGTGGTCATCGGCTGCGCCGGCGGCGGTTCGAACGCGGCCGGGCTGATGTTCCCGTTCCTGCGCGAGAAGCTCGATGGCCGGCGCGACACGCGCTTCGTGGCCGTCGAGCCCGCTTCGTGCCCGAGCCTGACGAAGGGCGAGTACCGCTACGACTTCGGCGACGTGGCCGGGCTGACGCCGCTCATGAAGATGTACACCCTCGGCCACACGTTCATGCCTCCGGGAATCCATGCCGGCGGCCTGCGCTACCACGCCATGGCCCCGCTGCTCTGCCAGCTGTACGAAGAGGGGTACATCGAAGCGCGGGCCTACCCGCAGAACCCGTGCTTCGAAGCTGCCACGCTCTTCGCGCAGACCGAAGGCATCATTCCCGCGCCGGAGAGCTCGCACGCCATCCGCGCCGCCATCGATGAAGCGGTCGCTGCGAAGGAAGCTGGCCAGTCCCGCTCCATCATCTTCAACCTCAGCGGCCATGGCTTGCTTGATCTCCAGGCCTACGACGACTACCTCGCCGGCCGCCTGGTGGACGACCATTACCCGGCAGAGAAGGTGCAAGAAGCGATGAAGCACCTTCCCGCGATCTAACGAACACCGCGCAAGAGCGCCCCCAAGGAGACGCATCCCATGACTACCGCAACCATCAGCGCCGACCTGGAGGCACGGATCAAGGCCGTCCTCGACGAGAAGTCGATGTTGAAGCACCCGTTCTATACCGAGTGGACGAAGGGCGAACTGCCGCTCTCGAAGCTCCGCGAGTACGCCCGCCAGTACTACCACTTCGAGGCGTCATTCCCCCGGTTCCTCAGCTCCATCCATGCGAGGACAGAGTCGCCGGAGATCCGCCAGCTGCTGCTCGACAACCTCTGGGACGAAGAGCACGGCGACCGGAACCACCCGGTCCTCTGGCTCGAATTCGCGGCCGCGCTCGACGTTCCTGCCGATGAAGTGAAGGGCGCCACCCTCCGCCCGGAGACGCGCGCGCTGATCGACCACTTCAACGCGACCTCGCGAGAGGCGCCGCTGGCGGAAGCGCTCGCGACCCTGTTCGCCTACGAGGGGCAGGTCCCGGCCATCGCCTGGCAGAAGATCAAGGGCCTCACCGAGCACTACAACTTCGAGCCGCGGCAGTTCGAGTTCTTCTCGGTGCACCTCGTGGCGGACATCGCCCACGCCGGCGCCGAGATGGAGTCGATCGCGATTGCGGCCGACAACGAAGACGCCGTCGTCCGGGCGGTGGGCTCGGCGTGCGACCGGCTCCTCTCGTTCCTTGACGGCTGCTACGAAACGGCAGCTGCCTGATGGCCGAGGGCGAACCCCAATCCATCGAAGCGTGGAACACGACGATCAAGCTGGCCGCCGCGATCGGCCGGCTGAAGATCGGCTCGAACCTGAAAGCCTCGGCTGACGCCCAGGCGCGCGCGTTCGAACTGGCAGGCGTCGCCAGCGGGTTGCTTGCCGAGGCAGGGCTCCGCAGCGGCGGCGGCCAGGCCGGGCTGTTGCAGGACGCCCGCGGGGCGCTGGCCCAGTGCCGCTCGTGGATCCACGTCCTCGCGGCGGTGACGAATGAGCAGGAGAGCGTGTTCGGCAACGAACTGGACCTCATCGAACAGGCGAACCGGCAGGTCGGCGCGTTCCTCCGGTCACTGGACCGTGGGCCGCAGCAGATTGGCGGACCGCGCCTGCCCGGGCGGCCCCAGGGCCAGGGGCAGCGCCCCGCGGGACCGCCGCGCGGGGGCCAACGATGAGTGAGCGCAAGCGCATCCTGACTGGCATCCGGCCTACCGGGGCCCTCCACCTGGGCCACTACGCCGGTGCGCTCGAAAACTGGGTGCGCCTGCAGCACGAGTACGAGTCCTACTTCCTCATCGCCGACTACCAGGTCTCGGACTACGCCGACGACATCACCCGCGTGCGCGATTCCGTGTGGCAGGTAGCGCTCGACTGGCTGGCCGTCGGCCTCGACCCGGAAGGCAGCTCGTTCTTTATCGAAAGCCTCGTGCCAGAACACGCCGAACTGACAACATTGCTCGGCTGGTTCCTGCCGGTTTCGATGCTCGAACGGAACCCGACGTTGAAGGCCGAAATGGCGGCGATGGAGAACCCGGAAGACGGCTCGCAGGAGCGAAAGCCGGTGCCTGTCGCGTTCTACACCTACCCGGTGATGCAGGTGGCGAACATCCTGATGCCGCGGGCCCACCTCGTGCCCGTGGGTGAAGACCAACTGCCGCACATCGAACTGACGCGGGAAACCGCGCGGCGCTTCAACCACCGCTTCAAGCCGGTCTTTCCCGAGCCCGAAGCGCTTGTCGGCCGCGTCGCCCGCCTCGTTGGCACGGACGGGAACGCGAAGATGAGCAAATCGCGCGGGAACACGATCGAACTGCGCGAGGACGCGGAATCGGTCGCCCGCAAGGTGAAGGGCATGTACGCCGGGCCGCCGCGCGGCGCAACCGAGCCGGGGAAGGTCGAGGAGAACCCGATCTTCCTCTACCTCGACGCGTTCGACCCCGACACGGCAGAGGTCGCCGCGCTCAAGGAGACCTACGAGCGCGCCGGCCTGCCCAACAAGGTGCTCAAGGACCGGCTGACCGAGGTCCTGAACACGAAGCTCAACCCGTTCCGGGAACGGCGGGCACGCTACGAAGCGAACATGGGGCTCGTGAAAGAAGCGATCGAGGCAGGCACGAACCGCATGCGCACGATCTCCCGCGAGACGATGGAGATGGTGCGGGACGCCCTCGACATGAATTACCTGGGGCGCTACTGATGCTGCGGCCGACGCTGGAGGAAGTGCGCGAACTCGCGGCGACGGGCGCCGGCAACCTTGTGCCGGTCTACCGTGAAATCACGGCGGACCTCGATACGCCGGTTTCGGCGTTCCTGAAGATGCAGGGCGGCGGCTATTCGTTCCTCCTCGAATCGGTCGAAGGCGGCGAGCGGCTGGCCCGCTACTCCTTCATCGGCGCGAACCCGTACCGCGTGCTGAAGACCGGGCCGGGCCAGGAGTACGACGGCGACCCCCTCGTGCCGCTGGAAGAAGAGATGGCGCGCTACCGGTACGTTCCGGTGCCGGGCGTCCCCGCGTTCACCGGTGGTGCGATTGGTTATGTTGCCTACGATGCTGTGCGCCACTTCGAGCCGCGGGTGGTTCCACCGGCGCTCGACGCACTCGGCATCCCGGAGGCCGTGTTCCTCTTCTGCGACTCGATGGTGGTGTTCGACCACCTGCACCACACGATGAAGGTGGTCGCGCACTGCCGCACCGACGGTGACCTTGACGGTTCGTACGCGGCCGCGGCAGCCCAGATCGATGCGGTGGTCGCGCGGTTGGCCTCGCGGACGGTGCCGCTGCCGGAGCAGGACGTGGCCAGCGGCGCTGCCCTCGGCGCACGCGGTGAGAGCAACGTTGGGCGCGAAGGCTACGAGCTGATGGTCGAGAAAATCCGCGAGTACGTCATCGCGGGTGACACGATCCAGACGGTGCCGTCGCACCGCATCGCCCGGCCGACGGCGGTGCACCCGTTCAACATCTACCGTCAGCTCCGGACGGTGAACCCGTCGCCGTACATGTTCTACCTCGACATGGGCGACTTCCAGATTGTCGGCGCGTCACCGGAGCTGCTCGTCCGCGTGGAGGACGGCGTGGTGCTGACGCACCCGATCGCCGGGACACGCAGGCGCGGGGCTTCGGACGCCGAAGATGCTGTGCTCGCCGCGGAACTCCTTGCCGACGAAAAGGAGCGCGCTGAGCACATCATGCTCGTTGACCTCGGCCGGAACGATGTCGGCCGGGTGAGTACGCCGGGCACGGTGAGCGTCGACAAGTTCATGGAGATCGAGAAGTACTCGCACGTCATGCACATTGTGTCGAACGTGTCAGGGAAACTGGCCGAAGGGAAGACGCCGTTCGACGCCTTCCGCGCGGTGTTCCCGGCCGGCACGGTCAGCGGTGCGCCCAAGGTCCGAGCGATGGAGATCATCGCCGAGCTCGAACCGTCGCGGCGGGGGATCTACGCCGGCGCGGTGGGTTACGCGAGCTTCGCGGGGACGCTCGACACCTGCATCTCGATCCGGACCATGGTCGTGAAGGACGGGATGGCCTACGTCCAGGCCGGCGGAGGCATTGTTTACGACTCCGAGCCGTACACCGAGTACGTTGAAACGGTGAATAAGATGGGGGCGCTGATGCGCGCCATCGACCAGGCCGAAATCGCCGCCGCGGAGGCGAAAGCCGCCGCCCACGCCGCAGGATAGTGCGTTGACCGACCGGAAGCCCGACTGCGTCTATGGCCTGCTCGTCCGGGACGGGCGGGTGTTCGTGCGCGCGATGGGCGGGCACTTCGGCCTGCCGGGCGGCGTCTTCCGGGCGATGGCCGAAGACCGCAAGGTCGAACTGCGGGCGCACCTCTGGGACCAGCTCGGCATCGAAGCGCGCTCGGTCTGGGCGCAGGGTGCGTTCGATTACCGGAACCCGGACGAGGACCGCGAGAAGTTCTCCGGCTTCTACAGCGTGTGGGAGTGGGACGGCGACATCCCGGACGATGCGGGGCGCTGGCTCTCCGAGGGCGACATCGCACTCACCGCCCTGCCGTCGTCGCTGCGGATCCTGCTCCTGAGCGTGCTCCAAACACAGGCGGTGAGGACACGATGAAACAGGACATCCGGATGGCGGCGATCCTCGAACGCGAGGGCCGCCTCTTTCTCTTCCGGGCAGGGCCGGACGCCCCGTGGGAGCTTCCCGGCGGGCCGCTGCCGCCTGACCACGACGACGTCGACGCGGAGATGGAAGCCATCCTCCAGCGGATCGGGGTGAACACCCCGGCCATCGAGGAGGACTTCCTCCAGACCCACTTCGTGCCCATCGAAGACGGGCAAATCGTCTTCAACCTGTACGCCGCGACCGGATGGTCGGGCGAGCCATCTGTCGATGCGGGCGCGGGCGCCGGGTGGTTCGGGCTCGAAGACCTGCCGGCCATCACGATGGAGACGCACGTCCGCGACGCGGTGCTCGAAGCGTATGGTCTTCGCCAGGCGGAAGACCAGGACGCGAAGATCATGGCGGCCCTCGCTGGCATCCCGAACGGCGATGGCGGAAGCGCGCCGGCCGCATTCCCTGACCGCCGGGCAGCAGGCCTCGACATCCTGCGCACGCTGCGCGGCCGTGACCCGCTCGTCACGGCGGCGGCGATGGAGGAACAGCAGCCGGAGATCGCCTACGACATCATCGACTTCGCGCTCGGCGAGGTCTGGGCGAACCCGGCACTGGATCGCCGGACGCGGAGCCTGCTCGTCATCGCAATGTCGGCGGCCCAGGGCCACACCGGGGACGCGCTGACGACGCACATCCACGGCGCGCTAAACCACGGGGCTTCGCCAGAGCAGATCACAGAGACGCTGCGGATGGTAGCGGTCTACGCAGGATTTCCGGCCGCGCTCGGGGCGTGGCCGCAGATGGAGAAGGTGTTCGAACGCCGCGGCATCCCCCGCCCGGGGCAGAAGCGATGAGGGCCGTGCTCTGGGATATGGACGACACGCTCCTGAATACCCTGCCGGTCAGGATGCGGGCGCTCAGCCACGCCTACGAGCAGTGCGTGGGCGGGAGTATCGACCCCGAGGCGTTGTGGCGTTCGCACCGGGGCGGCTCGCTCGAAGCGATGGGCAAGCGGCTGCTCGGCGAGGCTGACTACATGCGATTCGCGAACGCGTACCGCGACTTTTACTACGAGCAGGACCGGCGGATCGAGCCGTTCCCGGGCGTGGTCGCGGTCCTCGAAGCGTTCGAAGCGGCAGAGGTGCCGATGGCCGTTGTGACGTCGAAGATAGCCTTCGGTGCGGTCGACGAACTGACGTCTTCGGGGCTGCTGCGGTTCTTCCACTCCGTGGTGGGGGCCGACGACACCGATGCGCACAAGCCGGACCCGGCGCCCGTCTACCATGCGCTCGACCGCCTGCTGATCGAACCGGGGCCGGACGTCCTGATGGTTGGCGACAGCCCGGCGGACATCCTCGCAGCACGGAACGCGAGCGTGCGCTCGGTGGCCGCGCTCTGGGGCACCCTCGACAGCGAACTACTGCTGGACACGATGCCCGACCACACAGCCCGCACCCCCGCGGATGTCCTTGCGCTCCTCACCGAACTGGCGGCGCCCGAATGAACGCCCAACTGGAGAAGCACGTCAGCCACGTCGGAGTCCGGTTCTACCGTTCGGGCGGGGTCGAACTGGTGCTGGTCCCGCTGCTTAAGGAGACGGCGACATTCACGCGGTCGGCGGGCGATGGCTACTTCCTCGTCTCGCTCATCGGCGAGCCGGGAAGCGCCTACCCGGTCGATCTGAGGTCGTACGCTTCGCTGCAGCCAGAGTACCTGGCGAAAAAGTTCAAGCTGGACCGCCGCGGCTACGGCTACACGCCGGAGGAACTGGCGGCGGTCCTGACCGCCATCGCCGACGACCTGGCCCGCGAGGAGGGACTGGACGGATGACAACCGTGCTCATCGATAACTACGACAGCTTCACGTACAACCTCTACCAGTACCTCTCGGAACTGGGCGCTGACGTGCGGGTGTTCCGGAACGACCAGGTGACGCTCGACCAGGTTCGCGCGCTGGCCCCGGACCACGTGGTGATTTCCCCCGGCCCGGGTGACCCGGACGACGCGGGCATTTCGCGCGACGTCATCCGCGAGTTCGCAGGGAAAGTGCCCGTGCTCGGCGTGTGCCTCGGGCACCAGTGCATCTTCGACGTCTACGGCGGCACGGTGGCGGGCGCGGGCGAAATCAAGCACGGCAAAACCTCGACCATCGCCCACGACGGAAAGGGCGTCTTCAAGGATCTCCCCGAGGACTTCCGGGCTGTGCGCTACCACTCACTCGCGGGCACGCCGGATTCGACCCCGGACACGCTCGAAGTGACCGCTCACTCCGAGAGCGGGGTCATCATGGGGGTCCGGCATAAGACGCTGAAGGTCGAAGGCGTGCAGTTCCACCCGGAATCGATTGCAACCGAGTACGGCAAGGAGTTGCTGCGCAACTTCCTCGAAATGGAGGGCGGCACGTGGTAATCCAGGACGCCATCCGCGCGCTCGTCGAACGCGGGCCCCTGACCGGCCCGGAAGCGGCGGGCGCGCTCGAAGAGATCATGACCGGCAACGCTACCCCCGCCCAGATCGGCGCTTTCCTCGCGGCGATGCGGGTTCGCGGTGAGACGCCAGAGGTGGTGGCGGCAGGCCTCACGGTGATGCAGAAGCACGCCGAACCGTGCCCGGCGACGGACGTCATCGACATCTGTGGCACCGGCGGCGACGGCATCGACACGATCAACGTCTCGACGGCCGCCGGGTTTGTGGTCGCTGGCGCCGGCGTGCGCGTGGCGAAGCACGGCAACCGCGCGGCATCGTCGAAGTGCGGCAGCGCGGACGTGCTCGAGGCGCTCGGCGCGCGGATTGACCTCGGCGGCGAACAGGTCGCGAGAGTCATCGACAGGTGCGGGTTCGGCTTCCTCTTCGCGCAGCGCTTCCACCCGGCGATGCGCCACGTCGGCGGTCCGCGCCGGGAAGTGGCAGTCCGCACCGTGTTCAATATCCTCGGGCCGCTGTCGAACCCGGCGAACCCGCGGGCCCAGCTCGTGGGGGTTGGTTCGCGGGCGATTGGCCCGGTGGTGGCCGAAGCGCTCGCGCTGCGCGGGATCGGGCGCGCGCTGGTCGTGCATTCGGACGACGGGCTGGACGAAATCAGCCCGGCAGCCGGGACGCACGCATGGGTCATCGGCGAGGGTGCCGTGCAGGAGCGCGAACTCACGGCGGAGGACTTCGGGCTGCCCCCGCACGCACTCGGGTCCGTCGCCGGTGGCGAAGCGGCCCACAACGCGGGCGAGATCCTCGCCATCCTCGACGGCATCGAAGGCGCAATGACCGACTTCGTGCTCATGAACGCGGCCGCCGCGCTCTACGTCGCCGGCAAAGCCAACGATTTCCGCGAAGGTGTGGAGCTTGGGCGGCAGTCCATCGCATCTGGGCGGGCGCGCGAAGTGCTCGACCAGTACATCGCCCTGAGCAACGAGGCCGCGAGTGGCTGAACCCACGATCCTCGACCGCATCGTGGCGCAACGCCGCCTCGACGTCGCCGAAGCGAAGGCGCGCGCCAGCATGGGCGAACTCCAGGGGCTGCTCGCCGGCGCGCCAGAACCGGTCGATTTCGTGGAGCGGCTGCGGCGCGACCGGCCGATGGCAGTCATCGCCGAGGTCAAGCGCGCGTCGCCGAGCAAGGGCGATATCGCGCCCGGGATGGACGCCGCCGAGCAGGCAATGCGGTACGCGACTGGAGGCGCCGCTGCCATCTCGGTCCTTACCGAGCCGACGTGGTTCAAGGGAACACTGGCTGACATGGCGGCCGTCCGCGAGGCGGTTGAGGCGCTTGGGCCGGCGCGGCCGGCCGTGCTGCGGAAGGACTTTCTCATCGACGAGTACCAGGTTGTCGAGGCCCGCGTCCACGGTGCGGACTCGGTGCTGCTCATTGTCGCGAGCCTCGATGACGCCACCCTCGGGCACCTCCTTGGGCTTGCCCGCGAACTGGGGATGGAACCGCTCGTTGAGGTAAACAACGCGGAGGAGATGGCTCGCGCCCT
>JBDHWA010000024.1:0-12609 GCA_039809945.1 Dehalococcoidia bacterium
CGAACGTGCGAAGGGTCGCGCAGGAGTTCGACCGTGTTGAAGAAGGTGTCGAACTCGTTCACCTCGGGCGCGATGGTGTCGGAGATAAGGAAGAGGCCGCCGGGCTTGAGCACGCGGAAGGCCTCGGCGAGGGCGCGGCCAATGTCCGAATAATGGTGCGCGCTCACCCGGCTGGTCACGACATCGAAGCTGCCCGTTACGAACGGCAGGCTCTCGACGTTGCCCGTCCGGAACTCGACGTTGTCGAGGTGGCGCTGGGCGGCGAGCGCGGTGGCCGCCACCACCATCTCCGGCGTGACGTCGACACCGATGACGCGGCCGGCGCGGCGGGCGCAGGCCATCGCCGTGTGGCCCGGGCCACAGCCAAGGTCGATCACGCATTCGCTGCCGGTGAAGTGCGCGGTTTCGACGAGCAGGGCGAGGTCCGGCCCGTTGGCGTGGAACGAGCTGTTCACGTACGCCTCGGCCACTGCCCCGAATTGCTGCTTCACCTGGTCTGTCACGCTGCCCATGAGTGCCTCCGGTTTCCCTGGAGAACGGCCGCTGACGAAATCGCGCATCCATTCATACTCGGCCGCGGCAAGGGGCGCCGCGTCCGTCCAAGGTCTGAGAAAACGGTAGGCCGTGCGTCCCACTGCGTCTAAGATATGGAATCCATCATTTTCATAGCCTGAGGGCATAATGGAACTCCACCACCTCCGCTACCTTCGCGCCGTTGTCCGCACGGGTTCAGTGACAGAGGCGGCGGCGGCCGAGTTCGTCGCCCAGCCCTCGGTCTCGAAGCAGTTGCGCCAGCTCGAACAGGAGCTCGGCGTGCCGCTCTTCCACCGTGTGGGACGGAGAGTGGCCCCCACCGGTGCGGCGCTCGCCCTCGCGGACCTCGCGGACCGGGTGTTCGATGACATCGCGAGCACCCTGGGCGCGGTCGCCGGACCGGATTCGGCGTACGGCGGCGCGCTCCGCATCTGCGCTACGGAAACAGTCTCGGACAACCTCTTGCCGCCGGTCCTCGCGAACCTGCGCCGGCGCTACCCGCGCTCCCACCTCCAGATCGAAATGCTCGGCTCCGACGACGCGATTCGCCGCGTGCTGGATGACGACTTCGACCTCGCAATCGTCGTCATGCCGGTGAACGACTCGCGGCTCGAAGTGGTCCCGCTCTTCCGCGAACCGGTGCTCCTCGCCGTGCCACCGGGCCACCTATGGGCCAAACGCGGGATAGTCCCCGTAGGCGAGGCGCTGGCCGACCCTTCGCTCCTGCTCTCGATGCCGGGCCTCGGCCTGCGCGCGATGGTGGACGAAGAAGCGCGCCGGCTCGGCGTCACGCTGCAGGCGAACCTCGAAATGCGGTCCCAGCAGGCGATCCTCGCGCTAGTCGCCTCGGGGGGCGGCATCGCCTTCGCGCCGGGCATTAGCGTGACCCACCGCACTGACGTCGCAGCAGTCGCGCTCGAACCGGCGCAGTCGCGCGAAATCGGCTGGGTGCGGCGGCGCGGCCGGCATCTCCCGCCGATCGCCGTCGAACTCCTCGGCGCTCTGGCGAGCGAACCGGACGGCGCTTGACGGCGCTCCCGGGTGGTCCCTAAATCAAGCGACCCACTCCCGGAGGCGCCCCTTGCCGTTCGATCCCATTGCCACGCCCGCCGTCAGGACTGCCCCGAACCGTGAACCAGCGTTCCGGCATGAGGCCCAGGAGGAAGCCGCCCGGCAGAAACTCGAAGCGCTTCGCCAGCGCACCGGCAAGCGCCCCAACTTCCTCGTCATCCTCATGGACGATGTTGGCTGGGGCGACTTCGGCTGTTACGGCGGCGGCATCGCGGTTGGCGCACCGACGCCGAACATCGACCGGCTGGCTCGCGAGGGTCTGCTGCTCACCTCCTGCTACTCCGAGCCGTCATGCTCGCCGTCGCGGGCCACGCTGCTGACCGGGCGGGTCCCGAACCGCCATGGCCTCCAGCGGCCGCCGATGTACGGCGAACCGGGCGGCCTTGAAGACGAAGTGACCATCGCCCGCATCCTCTCCGAGGCGGGCTATTCGACCCAGGCCGTGGGCAAGTGGCACCTCGGCGAGGCCCTCGCATCGCAGCCGCAGAACGTTGGCTTCGACGACTTCTACGGCTTCCTCTCGGTCTCGGACATGTACACCGAGTGGCGCGACCCGCACTTCTTCCCGGAGATCGTCTACTCCGACGCACGCACCGAGTGGGTGAAGAACATGCCGTTCAACCGCTCCTTCGTGCATGCCACCCGCGGCAACGAACCGGAGCCGGTGGAGGAAGTCACCATCCCGGTGCTCTCCCTGCTCGACGACAAGTGGCGCCAGTACTCGGTCGACTACATCCGGCGGATGGCCGGGAGCGACCAGCCGTGGTTCCTCCTCCACGGCACGCGCGGGGCGCACTTCGACAACTACCCGCACCCGGACTACCTCGGGGTGTCGCCCGCAAAGCACCCCTACAAGGACACGCTCATCGAACTCGACGCCATCGTCGGGAGCCTGGTCGATTGTCTGAAGGAGACGGGACAGCTGGAGAACACGCTCGTCTTCATCAGTTCGGACAACGGCCCGCACATGGAGACGTGGCCGGACGCGGCCTACACGCCGTTCCGCTGCGCGAAGGGTTCGACGTGGGAGGGCGGCGTGCGCGTGCCCGGCATCATCTCCTGGCCGGGCACGGTCGCAGCCGGCGGCCAGAGCGATGGCCTCTTCGACTTCAACGACATCCTCCCAACCTTCGCCGCCCTGGCCGGAGCAGCCGACCGCGTGCCGACGGATCGCTTCATCGACGGCGTCGACCAGTCATCGTTCCTGGTCACCGAAGGCGGTCTTTCGAACCGGAAGTACCACTACTACTGGCTCGTCGACACGTTCTCGGGGCTGCGCGTGGGCGAGTACAAGTGGATGCGCGCCGCCACGAGCGACAGCGTGACCGACGCGTGGGGCCCGGGCGGCTTCACCGGAGTGACCGAGCACTACACTTACGCGAAGCTCTTCAACCTCTACCTAGACCCGAAAGAGCAGCACAACTACATGACGCGGAAACTGGCCTACGTCGAGGCGTTCCAGGCCGGGGCGCGAAACCACATGGCGACCTTCCGGGCATACCCACCGAAGCGGGTGCTCGGTCCGCGGCCGGCCAGTACGTAGGGCGAGGGGTCAGCCGCGCGGTTCGAGCACCATCACGGTGAGGTCCTGCGGCAGGCTCGAACGGCTGACGGTCACCTTCGGCAGCGGCTCTGGGCGCGAACCAGTCTCCTTGAAGAACGCTTCGAGCGGCTCGAGCGGGAGGGGTTCGAAGGCGACCTTGTAGTTCATCGGGATGACGACGCTGGGGTCGATCTTGGTCATCAGGTCAGCGGCCACATTCGGCGCCAACGCATTGTTCCCGCCCACCGGCAGGAGCAGAACATCGACGCCCTTGAAGTCGTCGAGGGCGACGTTGTGAGCGAGCCCGAGATGGCCGACACGGATGCCGTCGATCTCGCTGATGAACATCACGTTCCGCTGGCCGTCGCTGCGCTTGCTGGCGATGCCGGTCACGAGGATGCCGCCGATCTCGTACTCGCCGGGGGCGTCCAGCACCATCGGGTTTCCGCCGATGGCTTCCGCGTACGAGTAGCCGGGGTCATCGCGGCGGCTGATGGTGACGATTTCGGCGGACTGCTTGGCCAGCGAGAAGCCGCTGTCCGGCGGGCAGGGATCGGTAATAACCGAGCCATCGCGGCCCTTCAGCCGGAAGCAGTTTCGCCCGAGGTAGGTGATTTCGATAGGCACGACGGGATGGTATCGCGCCGGGGTGCAAGGAGCGAGATAAAGCTAGGAGAAGTGAGCAGTTTGGCGGTTATTCGAGCTCTTCGTCGAGAAACTCGTCGTCATCCGCGCGCCGCCGCCAGAACATCACCGCGCCAGCGAGGGCGCCGAGCAGGGCAAAGATGCCCAGGAACTTTTTCACGGGAGACCTCCAACGCCCGGTTGCCCGGACTCCCCAAAGTATAGGCGCGGCGCGAACGCTGGGAGAAGAGAATGCGGCCGCGTGCCACAATGCCCGGCGAATCCGCCGGGAGCCCGCCATGAGCCGAACTGTCTACGTTGTGCCGCATTGCCACTGGGACCGCGAGTGGTACCAGCCGCACGAGCTCTTCCGATGGCGGCTCGTCCAGATGATCGACGAACTGCTCGACCACATGGAGCAGCACCCGGAGTACCGCTGCTTCAACCTCGACGGCCAGAGCATCGTCATCGACGACTACCTCGAACTGCGCCCGGAGAACGAAGGCCGGCTGAAGGCCCTGATCGAAGCCGGGCGCATCGTCATCGGGCCGTGGTGGGTGCAGCCAGACGAGTTCTTGCCCAGCGGCGAATCGCACATCCGCAGCTTCCAGCGCGGCATCCGCTTCGCCGACCGGCTCGGGGGTTCGCTGCGCGTCGGCCACTGCGCCGACCAGTTCGGGCACATCGCCCAGATGCCTCAGCTGATGAAGCAACTCGGACTGACGAGCGCCTGCCTCTGGCGCGGGGTCTCCGACGCAATCCCGGGCTGGAGCTTCTGGTGGGAAGCGCCCGACGGCACGCGCCTGCCAGTGCTTTACCTGCGCAACAGCTACTCCAGCGGATGGCGGCTGCCGAAGGAGGCGGACGACCTCCTCGAACGGGTGCGCCGCCAGGAGCGGGACCTCGCCGAAGGGCTGCCGGCCGTGCTCATGAACGGCACCGACCATTCGCGCATGGAACCGCACGTTCCCGATGCGCTGGCGGCCGCCGCCGGGCGCGGGTACACGTTCCGGCTCGGCACGCTGGCCGAATACGAGAAGGCTGTCCTCGAAGCCGGCGTCGACGAGGTGGTGCACAACGGCGAGATGCGCTCGCCCGACCGCTCGAACGTGCTCGTCGGCGTGCTTTCGGCCCGGATGAACATCAAGCAGCGCGACTTCGAGGTTTCCGGCTGGCTGGAAAAGTACGCCGAGCCGCTCGAATTGCTGACCTACCTCCATCACGGCCCCGACGGCACGCCGGCGCTCCGCCACGCCTGGCGCACCCTGCTCGAAAACTCGCCGCACGATTCCATCTGCGGGTGCAGCGTCGACCAAACGCACCGGGAGATGTTCCCTCGGTACGACCGCGCCGAGCAGCTCGCCACGCAGGTCGCGAAAGAGTCGCTCTGGCACGTCGCCCGCCGTATCGCCGTCCCGGCGCCGGGGGCCCTCGCGGTCTTCCGGCCGGTCGCGAACGCCGCCGCCGTCCTCCGCGCCGATGTCCCGGCAGAGTGGGCGGACGCCGCAGAACTGCGCCTCCCGGACGGCACGGCGGTCCCCTTCGCGGTCGAATCGCTCACGCCTGCCGAGACGCTGGTCCACCAGCGCGACCTCACACCCTGGTCGGCGATGCGCCACCTCGACTTCCTTCGCGAGCAGCGTTATGACGAGCAAAACATCGAGGCGATGGAGTGGGAACTCGACGGCCGCCACCTCAAGGTGACCACCACCGTCGGGCCTGACCTGAACGTGGTCGACGAAGAGTCGGTGCGCCACGAGGTGCGCCAGGTCGCCGCGAATAGCCTCGCCGACACCGCCGAGGTCACCGTGCGGAAGAGTGCGCGGGCGTCGATCGTGGCCGTCCTCCCGCCGGTCGAGGCCATCGGCGTGCAGGCAGCCGTGCCCACGGTTGCATCTGCCTCAACCTCGCCGGCGGAGGCCGAGGTCGAGCCGGGCCGGGCGGCAGCTATCGCGAACGAGTTCTACCAGGTGTGGCTCGATGCGCGAGGCCGCCTGCGTGTCCGTGACTGGCAGAACGGCATCGACCTGAAGAACGTGAACGCCTTCGTCTCCGAGGGCGACCGCGGCGACGAATACAACGCCGACATCCTCCCGGACGGCGTCTCCGAGCCAATCTCGGTCAACCTCCTCGCCATCGAAGAGGACGCCGTGGCAACGTCGCTGCGGTACGCCAGCGTCTACAACGTCCCGTTCGAACTGAAAACGAACCGGAAGGCGCGCACCGGGCGGCGGCGGACGCTCCTTCCCGTGGTCACCACGGTCACGCTCTATCGCGGGCTGAACCGGGTCGACTTCCGGGTGACGCTCGACAACGCCGCGCGCGACCATCGCCTGCGGGCGCTCTTCCCGCTGCCGTTCACGACCGAGATGGCGATCACCGAGAACCAGTTCCACGTTGCCGAACGTTCGCTCACGCCTCCGCCATGGAACGGCGTGAGCCCCGAACAGCCGCCGACCACCTTCCCGCAGAAGACGTTCGCCGCCTTCGAAGCGGAGGACATGGGCCTTGCCGTCTTCAATAAGGGGTTGCAGGAGGGCGAAGCCGTGCGCGACCGTCGCGGCCGCCAGGCGTACGCACTCACCCTGCTGCGCTGCGTCGGCTGGCTTTCGCGGCCAGACCTGGTGAGCCGCCGCGGCGGCGCCGGCCCCACGATTTCGACCGAGGACAGCCAGATGTCCGGCACGCATACGTTCGAATACGCGCTGACCACCTACCGGGGCGGCTGGCGCGAGAACAACGTGCAGGCGATGGCGCACAGCTTCGCCTACCCGCCGCTCGCCTTCGCCACGAACGAACACGAGGGTTCGCTGAGGCTCGATGTGCCGCTGGCCCGCGTTTCGCCCGGCGCCGTGCCCACCGCGCTTACGCGCAGCGACGCCGACGGCGCGCCGATCATCCGCGTCTACAACGCCGCGCGGGCTGGCCTTGCTGCGACGGTGTCGGCGCCTGCTGCGGCGCCCGGCGCGGGCCTCGTGGACCTGATGGAGCAGCACACGGGAGAGGTCGAGAACGCGGACGGCGGCTGGCAGTTCGCGCTCGAACCGTGGCAGATCGCGAGTGTGCGCTTCGGGCGGCGGTAGGAGCCGCCCAGCAGCGTCCCTTCGGCCCATTGATTCGGACCCGAATGGCCCTCGAATTACTCTTCTGGCGCCCCGCACACTCCCGTGCACCTTTCCCCGGAGTGCCCCCACTGATGAACGCCGTTGATGACCTCGACAATGCTGCCGTACGCGACCTGTTGTTGCGCAACTGGATGACCCACGACGCGATGTGGTTCCGCGAAGCCGTTTCCCGCCACGGCATCGCCGCGGCCAACGCGATGAACCGCGCAGCCGTGCGCAACATGGCCGCCATTGAAGCCAAACGCATCATGCGCCTCATCGGCATGGACGCCGTGCGCACGAACGATGATGTCCGCGCCTTCTTCGACGCCGCCATCGCTATCGCCATCCCGGATTTCATTACCTCGGAAATCACCTGGGCCGATGACAATTCGGCGATCACGCTGGCGGTCACGCGCTGCTTCGCGCACGACGGCGTGGCCGCCACCGGGGTCATCGCCCAGTACGAATGCGGCATCTTCGAACGACTCTACGGGTGGCTCGACGCGCTCGGCGCGGAGTACAGCGTTGAGCCGGACACGCTCGAGTGCCTGATGCACACGCGCGGCGCCTGCGCGCGCACCATGCGCATTTCGCTGAAGGAACCTGCCACGGCCTCCTGACAGACCCCTGTCAGGAAACCTGATTGCGGTTACCGCCGCGCAGCCCGCAAAGTGGATCTTCAGCCAGTTTGCTGTGTGGGGTGCGCATGGCGGCTATCGTCGCGAGAGCGCTGGTCAAACACTTCTCCCAGGAGATTAAGGCGGTCGACGGGATCGACCTCGACATCCCCGAAGGGCAGGTCTTCGGCTTCCTCGGCCAGAACGGGTCGGGGAAGTCCACCACCGTCAGGATGCTGACAACCCTCCTGAAGCCAACCTCCGGTTCGGCCGAAGTCGGCGGTATCGATGTGCTCGCCCACCCGGAGCGGATTCGCCGCAGCGTGGGCGTCGCCATGCAGGAGGTCGGCCTCGACGAAATCCAGACGGGCCGCGAACTGCTCACGCTGCAGGCCCGGCTCTTCGGCGTGCACGGCTCGACCGCACGGCAGCGCGCGGGCAACCTGCTCGACGTCGTCGGCCTGGCGGACGATGCCGATCGGCCGCTCAAGGGCTACTCCGGCGGCATGAAGCGCCGCCTGGACCTTGCCTGCGCGCTCATCCACGAGCCGCGCATCGTCTTCCTCGATGAACCGACGACCGGCCTTGACCCCATCACCCGCGAGGCGATGTGGCGCTACGTCGAAGACCTGAACAAGGGCGGCGTCACCTTCTTTCTCACCACCCAGTACCTCGAAGAGGCCGACCGCCTCTGCGACGACATCGCGATCATGGACCGCGGCCGGATCGTGGCGAAGGGTTCGCCCGAGGCGCTCAAGTCCTCCATCGGCACCGACGCCATCACGCTTGGCCTGCGCAACGCCGAAGACGCGGGCATCGCCGAACCGCTCATCCGCCGGTTCGAAGGCGTCGACTCGCTGCAGGTGCAGGGCGCCCAGGTGATCCTCTACCTGAAGAACGGCGCCGCCGCGGTCGCGCCGCTCGTCCTCGCGCTCGCCGAAGCGAACGTGAAAGTGGAGGACCTGCGCTTTCGCCAGGCCACCCTCGACGACGTCTTCCTGCGCGCCACCGGCCACCACCTCGAAACCGGCGACCAGGGCCAGGGGAGGCTGTGATGCGATTCCTGCGAGACACCATCCTGCTGATGAACCGGGCCCTGCGCGAGGCCATCCGCCAGCCCGCGAACGAGATCGGCAATGCCTTCATCCCGCTCTTCTTCTACGCCGTCACTGTCGGCGCTGTTGGCGATGTGGCCCGCGAAGCGTTCGGCGTGAGCGACTACAAGGGCTTCCAGCTCCCGGTGGCCATCCTCCAGGGCGCGGCCGGCGTGGCCGGGGGCGCGGGCCTCGCGATGACGCTCGACATCCAGTCGGGCTACTTCGAAAAGTTGCTGCTGACCTCGACGCCGCGCCTCGCCATCGTCGGCGGGCGGATGCTGGCCGACGGCGTGAAGTCGGTGATCCTCTGCACGCTCATCGTGGCCATGGCGCTGGCCTTCGGCTCAGGCTTCGAAACCGGGCCTGTTGGCATGGTGGCGCTCGTGCTGTCAGGCGGCGTGTTCGCGCTCTGCTATTCGGGCATCGGCGTCGCCATCGCGCTGAAGACGGGCAGCCCGCAGGCGGCGCAGGCCGGCTTCCTCCTCTTCTTCCCGCTGCTCTTCCTCGCGCCGACGTTCGCCCCGCTCGACGTCTTCGCGACATGGCTCGAAGTGATCGCGCGCGCCAACCCGGTGACGTACATCCTCGAAGGGATGCGGGCGCTGGTGACCGGCGGGTGGCAATGGGGCAGCCTGCTCAAGGGCTCGGCCGCCATCCTCGGTATGGGCGTCGTGACCTGGACAATGACGGCGATGGCCCTGCGCGGGCGCGCAGCCGGGGGCTGAGCGGGAACCTCAGGGTTCGCGGGCGAAGCGGTCGCCGGCGCCGCGGTAGCGGTACTCGTCGCCGCCGGGCCCGCGGAGCACGGCCAGCCAGCCCGGCACGAGCGCCTGCGTACAGACGACGCCCGGCCCTCCGAGTCCGAGGCAGCCATCTGGCCAGGTGAAGGCTTCGAGCCTGACGACGTCGATCCCTGCGGCGGCGACGCCGAGCCTATTTGCGAGGTCCGCCTTCAGCCGGGCGACAACATCCGGGCCGGGGGTCGCCGCCGGTGGCTGGGCCTGCGCCAGCGTCGGCACGGCTGTGGCTTCTGCCCCGGACGGACTCGGGGACGGCGTCGTGACCGCGTTAGTCGCGGCATCACCGCAACTGGCGGCTGCGGCGCCCAACAGCATCACGAGGATCAGCAACCGGGACATGGGGCATCACGATAGCGGAAAGGATGTCCTGCCGGGGTGGTCGCGCCCCGGCAGGACCCCTGGGGGAGGTGCAGGGAGTGTGGCCCCTTCCGATCCACGAACCACCACCGCGGTGGGCCACAGACCCCTGTACAGAGAAGACGCCGGAGCGGGCCGGGAAGTTCCATTCGCGGTTAGCGCGCGGTAAACGGCCGTTCGCCTGCGAATCACGGCCGGGCGGGCGTATCGCCAGCGAGGCCATTCGGCCAAACTGTGTGCCATGAAGTTCCTCGTTTGCATCGACGGCTCACCACGCTCGTACGGGGTGATACCGCACGCCGCACGCCTCGCCAGCGTCACCGGCGCCGAAATCACGCTCACGCGCGTGCTCGACCCCCGGGTCGATGCGGCGAGCGTGGTCGCGCCCGAGCTCGAGCCGGCCCTCAAGCAGGTCGAAGCGGCCTGGACGGCCGACCTCGAAAGCCACCTTGGGGGCCTCGGCGTACCGGCCGGCACGACGATCCTGCGCCGCCAGTGGGGCAAGGACATCGCCGACGCGATCGCGGGCGCCGCGATGGGCGAGGGCTACGCGCTCATTGCGCTCACCTCGCGCGGGAGCGGCGCGGTGCGTCACGCACTGCTGGGAAGCGTCTCGATGGGCGTCATCTCCCGCGGCGCCGACCCGGTGCTCGTCATCGGCGCGGAGGTAGCGCCCCCGGCTACGGACCGTGACGGCTACCACCTGCTCATTACCTCGGATGGTTCGCCGGACGCCCGGAGCGTGTTCGAAGGGCTGCGCCCGCTGCTCGCAACCGGCGGCGTGCGCGTCACCCTGCTCCAGGTGGTGACGGTGGGCCCGGGTGAAACCGAAGCAGCCGCGAAACTTCGCGCCAGCAACGACCTCGCCGCCCTCCAGGAACGGCTGCCCGACGGTGTCCGCGCTGAACTCGAGGTGCGAACCGTGCCGCCGGGCGCGGGCATCGATACGGCAATTCTCGCGGCCGCGAGCGCCCACAGCGCCGACGCCGTAGCGATGGCCACCCATGGGCACAGCGCCCGCCGCCACCTCGTGGCCGGGAGCACCGCGATGGGCGTGCTTGGCCAGTCAACCGTGCCGGTCATCCTCGTGAAGAGCCGCGCCATCGACTGAGCCCGGCCTCCACCAAGGGGCGTAGGTCAGTGGAAGAGCCGCCGGTAGTGCGCACTCGCGAAGAACTCTTCGAGGATGGCCCGCGCGTGTGCCGGCATCGCCAGTTCGGCCAGCTGTTGCGGCGCCCAGTAGCGGAACGCCTGCCCTTCGTTGACCGCGATGTCGCGCTCGTCGATGTCCGGGTCGCCGAAGAAGGCGTGGTAGGTGTCGGCGAGCGGCGCGTCCTGGCCCGGCTCGCGGCGGAAGAGGCGGAACAGCTTCAGCTCCGGCAAGAGCACGCCCGTTTCTTCTTCGAACTCGCGGAAGGCGGCAGCGTCGGGTGCTTCGTCCGGTTCGATAATGCCGCCGGGGATGGACCACATACCCGGGAAGCGATCTGGCGGGAGGTCGGCGTCGCGCAGCTGGAGGAGGGCGCGGCCCCAGCGGTCGAGGGCTATGACACCCACGCCGGTGATGACCGGCCGGGCGAGCGCGACGGTCCCGCGGTAGGAATCGCTGGCGACGAAGCGGTCGAGCAGGTTGCGCGTGCCCGGGTTCATCTTCAGCGCCGCAAACCCGTCGGGGTGCTGGTACTGGAAGTCGAGACCTTCGTTCACCTCGATGCGTTCGCGTGGGACGCGGTCGTCCGCGAAGAACACGTGCAACACTTTCGGCAGCAGTTCCGGGATGTCGTCCGGGGTGACGGATTCGCAAAAGCGGAGCCGTTCGAGGCGGACGCCGGTCTCTTCTTCGAACTCGCGCAGGGCGGTCTCGAGCGGGGATTCGCCCTCTTCGCGGCCGCCGCCGGGGGGCGTCCACCGTCCGACGCCGGCCGGCAGCACATCGTCATCGCGCTGCTGGAGCAAGATCGAGCCGTCGGGGGCGATGAGCAGCACGCAGCTGCCTTCGCGGCCTGAGCCTGGCGCTTTGTAGGGCATGGTTCGAGGGTAGCGGGCCTGCCCTGCCGGGGCCAGACGATGCCGTGGCGAATAGCCCGCCGCTGCGGTGTAATGCTTCTTCGGAGGTGGCCCGATGACGTACACGCTCGTACTCCTGCGGCATGGCGAAAGCACCTGGAACAAGGAGAACCTGTTCGCCGGCTGGCACGATTGCGGCCTCTCCGAAACGGGCCTTGCCGAGGCGGAACGCGCGGGTGCGCTGCTGCGCGACGCGGGCCTGCGCTTCGATGTCGTGCACACCTCGCTCCTCCGCCGGGCGATTACGACCACCCAGGTCGCGCTCGATGTGATGGACCAGCACTGGCTGCCGGTGAAGCGCTCGTGGCGGCTGAACGAACGCCACTACGGCGCGCTCCAGGGGCTGAACAAGAAGGAGACGAGCGAGCGGTACGGCGCCGAGCAGGTGTTCGCCTGGCGCCGCAGCTACGACGTGCCGCCGCCGCCGCTCGCCCTCGATGACCCGGAACACCCGCGCCACGACCCGCGCTACGCCTCGCTCGCTCCCGAACTGATCCCGGCTTCGGAATGCCTCAAGGACGTCGTCGCGCGCTTCCTGCCTTACTGGTTCGACGGCATCGTGCCGGACCTGCGCGAGGGCAAGACCGTGCTCGTGGGGGCGCACGGCAACACCCTGCGGGCGATGGTGAAGCACCTCGACGGCGTCAGCGACGACGAGATCGCAGAACTGAACATTCCGACGGGCATCCCGCTCGTCTACACGCTCGACCAGGACCTGCGGCCGCTGAAGTCGGAGTACCTCGGCGACCCGGAAGCGGCGAAGGCGGCGGCAGAAGCGGTGGCCCGCCAGGC
>JBDHWA010000025.1:0-12565 GCA_039809945.1 Dehalococcoidia bacterium
CCGGCCGTCACCTGGCTGACCTGCTGGACGTGGAGGTTCGCCATCGGCGGTTCGAGCGAGAGGTCGTACATGCCGCCGTCGACTTCGTCCGGGCCAACCCACATGCCGTGGCCCCATTTCGGGTCGCCGTAGCCGATGCCCTTCATGAGGAAGGAGTAGAGCGGCTTGAAGTCGAGGTCGATCGGTTTGCCCTTGCGAGGCGCGAGCGAGATGGTCGCCCCCTCGAGCCAGCGGGTGCCCTTCGCGAACCGCAGGTCGTGGGCGACGGCGGCCTCTTCTTCGGAGGCGTCCGGGTAGGGCTTGAGGATGACGCCCGATTCGTGCCAGCGCGTCCCGTCGGCCAGTTCGCTGACGGTGTAGAGGGTGCAGAGGTCCTCGAAATTGACGGGCGCCCAGTTCCAGAAGAACTGGGGGATGCCGGTTGGCGGCGCGCCTCGCGGGTCCCGGCCGCCAACGTTGCGGATGCCCCAGGAGTGGTCGCGGCTGCCCCACCAGGTGTCTTTCGAGAGGTCGTAGCTCACGCCGTTGCAGGCGAACTTGCCGGACCATGCCCCGTGCTGCGTCATCCGCGTGTAGTCCATGACCGGGACGTTGCCGGCCATGCGCAGGAAGTGCGGCTCCTCGTTCGGGAATGAGCGCGCATCGAAGACGATGTCGGCGGTGATGCCCCAGCGGTTCTTCGCCACCTTCAGGCGGATCTTCTTCAGCGGTTCGACCACCTGGACCGAAATCGGCCCGACGCGGGTGTCCATGCGGTCGCTGCCGAGCAGCCGGGAAGCGCGCACGTAGTACTGCTCGCGGCCTTTCTGCACGACTGAGAAAGCGGCATCGATGATGCCGAGGTTCGGGTAGACGCCCATCGCGAGGGCGAAGTAGACCTCGCCGTCTCGCCGGTAGCCGTTGAAGAAGTAGCGGTCGTAGAAGTTGCGGTCGCTCGTTGCGACGCGGTCGAAGGTGTAGGGCGTCTGGTGGGTGAGGTACTCGTCTGCAGCGGTGAAGGCCATGTGGCTGGCAGCTCCCGGGGAGTGTCGTGCCGGGACTGTAGGCGAACCCGCGAGCAACGACAAACGGTGGCATCGACAACGGCCGATCGCCCATCGACAATCCGCTCATGGGTGACACCTCACCGCTCGAAACCATCATCCCCCGCATCCTCGACCACTTCGCCGCGAAGAATGCCGCACGCGAACAGGCACTCTCGGCCAGCCGGGCCATCATCCGCATGAGCGCGAACTCCATCCGCGCCGTGCACCGCGGCGAATTCGAAAAGGCGGAGGCGCAGCTCGACGAAGCGCGGCAGGTTCGCGACGCCGCCGTGAAAGCGCTCGATGGCCATGCCGACGTTTACTATGCGGGCTTCCTGCACGACGCCCAGAAGGAGTACGCCGAAGCGCGGACCACCCTCGCGCTCCTCAGCGGTGGTGCGATCCCGACGCCGGAAGACCTCGGCGTGGAGTACCCGGCCTACCTGAACGGCATCGCCGAGGCCGTTGGCGAGATGCGGCGCATGGTCCTCGACCGGCTGCGGGCCGGCCAGTACGACGGCTGCGAGGAGATCCTCGACGGCATGGACGACATCTACTCCGTGCTCGTCACCATCGACTTCCCCGATGCGATGACCGGCGGCCTGCGGCGGACGACCGACCAGACGCGGGGCATCCTCGAGAAGACCCGCGGCGACCTGACAATGGCGATGGTCCAGCGCGAAGCGATTCGCGCGCTCGGCGAGGGTTAGCGGGGGTCTGCCGCGGGCTGGCTGCCAGCCGCAAGTTCGTGCTGGCGCCATGCGTCCCTGAGGACCGTGAACTGCTCAGCAGCGGACAGGTCATGTCCGGCCGCGTTGGAGTGCATCCCATCGCCAACCCTGGTCCCTTTCGGGGTGGGATTCACAACGTGGTAAGCCCGTTCGCTGCCAACATACGTGAGGTGGAGTTGGCGGCAGAGGTCGCGAAGCCGCGTGTGGACCACCTGGCGGCGGCGCTCCGCCCGGGCGTTGGCACGAGGAGTGGCGGACTTCGTCTTCCCACGCGGCCCTTTCACCACGACGAGCATTCCCTCCCGCTGGAGCAGGGCACGCACCAGCCGCTCGTAACGCTCCGCCACCGTTTCCGGCGTGAAATGGGTGTCGCCGCCGATCGTCGCCTGGGCGAAACGCCGCACCCCCCGGAAGAGGGCGTTGTGCGACCACTTCCGGCTGTCCGCCATGCGCAGCCCGGCATCGCCGAGCTTCTCCCCGCCGACCTTGCGGAAGATCCGGCGTACCCGCAGCGGCGTCGATTCGTAGGCGAAGGGATAGGTCGTGATATTGACGTAGATGAGATCCGGCTCGAGGTCATCCACGGCCCGGACGACGTAGTCCACCATCCGCTCATTGGGCCAGACGTTGCGGACGGCGACTTCCACCGGCTCGCCGAACTCGGCCGCGAGCATGTCACGGAGCTTCGTATGGCGCTTCGCCTCTTCGGGCACGAAGGAGCCCGTGTCGTTGCTGTTTCCGAGGATGAGGACTCTCACGCCGGGGAGCGTAGGCGCGCGTCTTGTTTTGCGCACGGCTAGAGCGGGCGACTTTACGGAAGCTCCGTTCAGTTCGCCATCGCGCGGGCGATGATCGCCTTCGTGTACTCCATCGTATTGAGCTTGCCGCCGAGATCGCCGGTCTTTTCGCCCGCGGCGATGCAGTCATGGACGGCAGTGATGAGCCCACGGCCCAGGTCGTAGTGGCCGCAGTATTCGAGCAGGTAGCCGAAGGCTTCGATGGCGCCGGAGGGGTTCGCGATGCCCTTCCCGGCGATGTCCGGCGCGGTCCCCCCTGCCGGGTCGAAGATGCCGATGCTGGCCTGGTGGCTGGGCGTAAACGCATAGGACGCGCTCGCGCCAAGGCCGATAGAGCCGATGAGCCCGTAGACCATGTCGCTCAGGAAGTCGCCGTACTCGTTCGGCGTGACGATGACGTCGAAGTTCTCGGGGCGAAGGATGAGTTTCGCGAGAAGCGAGTCGAACAGCTCCTTCTTGTGGGTGGTGTTGCGGTACTCCTTCGCAACGTCGGCGACGACGTCTTCGAAGAGGCCGTCGGCGGCGCGCTGGATGGTGTACTTGCTGGTCGAAACGACGTTATGGCGGTGGCGTTCGGCCAGGCGGAAGGCGAAGTGGGCGGCGTGCTCCACGGGCGTGCGTTCCATCACGCGGATGGAGACCGCGGAGTGGTAGCCAATCTGCATCCCTGCATCCTCGTAGGTGCCGCCGGTGGCGACGCGGACCACATGCAGGTCGATGTTGCCCAGGTAGTTCTTACTCACCCCCGGATAGGAGCGGCAGGGCCGGTGGATGACGGAGAGGCCCAGCCGGTCGCGCATCACCTGGTTGGGGCTGATGGTCGCGGTGACCGTCGGGTACTTCATGGCGCAACCGAGTTCGCGCGTAAGTTCGACGCCCTCCTCGAGTGCGGCGGGCGTAGCTTCCCGGCGGTCGACGCTCCAGTCGACCGGGCGGAAGCTGACGGGCGAGCCGAGCGCCTCGTTAATCGCGTGAATGGCGTCGCGAAGTTCGCTCGCGATGCCATCTCCGTTCAGTTCAGCGACGTCGCGCATCTGCAGGCCCCGGGAGGAATCGGCCCGCGGGCGGGCCATGCAGAGCGTACAACGGAACCGGGTTAGCCGAAGGCGCTCCCCGGGTGGTCAATCGTCCGAGGGCACTTCGACACCGCGGAAGTGCTCGACCGAGCGGGCGACGCCGCGCCCATCGAGGTCGACCGCGACCACGTCGATGCGCGCCGCTTCGAGGCCGATGCCGTGTTGCTCGCAGTAGCCGGCGGCGGCTTCCCACATCCGGCGCAACTTCGCGGCATCGACCGATTCAGCCGCGAGGCCGGGCGCCCCGCGCCTCGTGCGAACTTCGACGAAGACCACCTCGTCGCGGTCGCGCATCACGAGGTCGATTTCGACACGGCCGACACGGGCGTTCCGTTCGATGACGGTCATGCCCTCGGATTCGAGGCGGTGAGCGGCGATGCGCTCCCCGAAGTCGCCGAGGTCACGGCGGGCGGTCACCAATCGAAGGCGTACTGGGCAACCGGCGCGTAGCTGGTGCGGTGGATGGGGCACGGACCCAGTTCGCGGAGGAGGCGCCTGTGCTCCGGCGTCGAATAGCCCTTGTGCTGGCAGAACTTGTACCCGGGGTACTCGTCGCAGAGGCGCTTCATCAACGCATCACGCTCCACCTTCGCGACGATGGAGGCTGCCGCCACCGCCACACTCAGAGCATCGCCGTCGATCACCGCGCGGACGTTCGGCAGCGGGAGCGGGAGGGCGTCGCTGATGATGGCGTCCGGCTTCAGGGGGAGCGCTTCGAAGGCGCGCAACATGCAGAGCCGCCGCGCCGACAGGATGCCGATGCGGTCGATCTCCTCGACCGAGGCCCAGCCAATGGCGAACGGCACGTCCTTGCGAATGCGGGCCGACAGTTCGTCACGCGCCGACTCGGGCAGGACCTTCGAATCACGGACGTGGGTGTACCAGCGAAACCGCTTGCCGGCCGGGAGGAGGACGACACCCGCGGCCACCGGCCCGGCGATCGGTCCGCAACCGACTTCGTCCACACCAGCGACCCATTGGGCGCCTGCCGCGAAGGCTTCCTTTTCGAACCGGAGCGACGGGATCGGGGTCTTCGCCACGGGCCAATCGTACGTCCGGCTGCGGCGATGACGCACCGGTCCTGTAGCGAGAAGGCGCGATTATGGCGTGGCGCCGCTCAGCCGGGCGGCTTCGTAAACCGAGGCCATGCCCTCGAGCATGCGGTCGGCCAGTTCCAGCGTGGCCTCCACGGCGTCGATAGACTCTTCGGTGGAAAGGCCCGCTTCCGTAGCGATCTGGAGGGCCGTTTCTTCGAGTGAGCGGCGCATCGAGTTGAAGGTGGCGACCGCCGCCGTCAGCCCCACCCGCTCGGCAACGAGGGCGCGCCCATACTCACGGCCGATCGTCCGTGCGTCTTCACTGAAGCGCTCCTTCTTCGAGTCGGATGCAATGTAGCGTGCGAAGAGGTCGACCACCTGGCGGCCGAGCAGGCGCAGGCGGTCGAGCGAGTCCTGGCTCATGGCGGCGAAGTGGTCGAGCGAGTGGCCCTGGCGGCCGCGGCTGATGCGGCGCTTCACCCGGCCGATCGCGAGGTCGCTGATCCGCTCGGTGTCGCGCGTGGCAGCGCCGCCGCCGGCGTTCGCCACCATCGCTTTCAGGTCATCCTCGAGGACGCGCCGGTGACCGCCCGCCGTGCGGTAGGAGCGCACTTCGCCGGTGTCGGCCCAGCGGCGAATCGTCGATTCGCTCACGCCCATCTGCGCGCTGGCCGCGCCGAGGGTCAACCAGTTCTGGCGAGGTGACGGACTGGTCACATTCCAAACCTCTGCAAAGTTGGGCAATTGTAGCAGTCCCTTGCAATCCGGCTACGGCCAATCCGCAGGTGGATGGGCGTCGTCGATGGCTTCGCGTACTTCCCCATCCGGTGCAGCGGCAGGGTCCAGCTTGGGCGCCGAAAACGGCGGGATGTAGTCGGCGTCACGGTGACGGTACGGGTTCCGCTGCAGTTCGTTCGCGCGTAACACCGAGGCGCCGCCGTAGCGGTCGCGCAGCGCCTCGACGGTGTCCTGGAGGCGGTCGGCCTCGAGGGTTTCGCCCAGGCGCAGCTGCCGGGCGCGTTCGACGATGTTGTGGACGCCGAGGCCGATAAGCCGAACCGGCCGCCGGTCGTTTTCGGCCCAGGCGCGTTCGAAGAGGGCGACCCCGTGGGCGTACACCTCGTCGGCCAGGTCGACGGCGACGCTCGGCGTGAAGGATCGCGAGAGGGTTTCGAACGGTGGGAAGCGGAGCCGCAGGCTGACGGTACGGGCGGCCTTCCCGCTCGACGACAGTTCCTTGGCGATGCGCTCAGCCTGGGAGCGAAGGACGGCCCGCAGGCGGTCGCCGTCGGGCTCATCGGTATCGAACGTGATGTCCCGCGAGATCGACTTGGCATCGCCGCGCTGAGCGACGACCGGCGCATCGAAGATGCCGAGCGCGCGCTGGCGCAGTTCGGCGCCATGCTTCCCGAACTTCGCGACAAGCGCGGCCTCTGGTGTGCGGGCGATGTCGCCGATTGTGCGGATGCCGAGCGACGTAAGCACCTCAGCGGTCTTGCGGCCGACCATCGGCAGTTCGCGAATGGGCCGGGGAGCGAAGAACGCCGCCTCCGTGCCCGCTTCGACCACGACCAGGCCGTTCGGCTTGCCGGCGTCACTCGCGACTTTCGAAACGAGCTTGTTCACAGAGACGCCGATGGAGGCCGTGATGCCGATCTCAGCCGTGACTCGGCCCTTAATCCGCGCGGCGACCTCGGCGGGCGTGCCGAACAGCCGCTCGGTGCCGGCCACGTCCATGTAGGCCTCGTCGGCGCCGGCGGGCTCCACCAGGGGCGAGAAGTCGCGGAGGATGGCGTGGAACTGCTTCGAAGCCACGCTGTAGTAGTGGTAATCCGACTCGAGGAACACGCCCTGCGGGCAGAGCCGCCGCGCCTGGCTCACCGGCATGGCCGAGCGGACGCCGAACCTCCGCGCCTCGTAGCTGGCAGTGTTCACGACACCGCGGTTGCCCAGGCCGCCGGCGACCACGACGGGCAAGCCGCGCAACTCCGGGCGGCGGCGCAACTCCATCGATACGTAGAACGCATCGAGGTCGACATGGAGGACCGTGGCGCGGTCGCTCATATGTTCTGGAGTGTACTGCATCGGTGCGCCGTCTCCCGCCACGCCTGGCAGCGTTCTGACAGCCCGCCCGGGGCTTGCTATCCTCCCCTCGTGGAGTACCTGAGAGTCGATACGCAGCCCGGACTGAAGTCGCCAGTGGCGGTTTGCGCCTTCACCGGCTGGAACGATGCAGCATCAGCAGCGACGAATGCGGCGCGCTTCATCGTCCGCCGTCTCGGCGCGCGAAAGTTCGCGACCATCGACGCCGAGCCGTTCTACGACTTCAAGGAGCAGCGGCCAACGGTGCGCATCACCGCTCGCGGCGACCGCGAGGTGAACTGGCCGGCGAACGAGTTCTTCTACGCCCGGAACCCAACGGGCCCGCACGACATCGTCGTGTTCATCGGGGCCGAGCCGGCGTTGCGCTGGCGCACGTTCACGGCGGCCCATGCCGAACTCTTCCGGGAAGTCGGCGCGGAGATGGTGGTCTCGCTTGGGGCGCTCCTCGCGGACGTTCCCCA
The DNA here is from genome assembly GCA_039809945.1 of Dehalococcoidia bacterium. Classification (GTDB taxonomy): domain Bacteria; phylum Chloroflexota; class Dehalococcoidia; order Tepidiformales; family Tepidiformaceae; genus Amarobacter. Next base: position 7,231 of record JBDHWA010000025.1, read on the forward strand.
CAGCCGCCCGGTGCGCGTCACCGGCAGCGTGATGGACGAGAGCCTTTCGGCGCAGCTCGACCTCCAGCCGTCGCGCTACGAAGGGCCGACGGGCATCGTTGGCGTGCTCCACACCGCGCTGCGCAACGAGGGCCTCGCCGGGGCAAGCCTCTGGGCGAACGTGCCACACTACATCACCACGTCACAGAACCCGCCGGCGACCGCCGCGCTCCTTCGCCGCCTCCAACCCATCGTCGGGATGGAGTGGGACCTCTCGGAGTTGGACGCGGCCGCAGAGCGCTTCTCCGACGAGGTCAACACGGCGCTCAGCGGCAACCCGGAGATCGAGGACTACGTCCGCCAGCTCGAACAGGCGGTGGATGCGGGCGCCGATGCGGAGCCGCCGTCGCAGCTTCCGCGTGCAGAAGACGTCCTCCTCGACATTGAGCACTTCCTCCGCGAACGGCGCGAAGACAACCGCGACTAACGGCAGCGGTTGACGCGCCGCAGCGGCCGGGCAAGACTCAAACGGTTTTGCGGCGGCGCGGCCCGCCAACCTTCCCGAGGACTGCCCCATGCCTGACGCCGAACTCGCGCAACTCATCGATGTGGCTGCGCTCGAACGCTTCGTTTCCGAACAGATCCCACAGTCCAGCGGCCCGCTCGAAGTTCAGAAGCATGTCGCGGGCTTCTCGAACGAGACCTTCTACGTCAGCCGCGGGAGCGACCGCTGGGTGCTGCGCCGGCCGCCGCGGGGCCCGCTCCTGCCGACCGCCCACGACGTCGTCCGCGAATACCGCTACCTGAGCGCATTGCACGGCAGGGCGCGTGTCCCCCGGCCGGTCGCCGTCTGCGAGGATGCGAGCGTCATCGGTGCGCCGTTCTACCTGATGGAGCGCGGCGAGGGCGTGGTCATTCGCCAGGAGATACCCGCCGCCTACGACGACCCGGCGGGCCGCCGTCGGGTTTCGGAGGAGATCATCGACGCTCTCGTCGAACTGCACGCTGTCGACTGGCAGGCCGCAGGGCTGACCGGGAAGGGCGAAAGCTACCTCCCGCGCCAGGTGGAGCGCTGGAGCAAGCAGTGGGAGCTGACCCGCCCGCGGACCCGCGCGCTCCCCGGTCTCGATTCGGCTACCGAATGGCTGCGGACGCGCATCCCCGAAGCCGGCGGCGTCTCCGTTGTCCACGGCGACTACAAGCTCGACAACGTGATGTTCGGCGCGACCGAACCGACGCTCATCGCCATCTTCGACTGGGAGATGGCGACCATTGGCGACCCCCTGGCCGACCTTGGCTGGCTGCTTTCGACGTGGGGCGACCCGGGAGACCCGCCCGGCACCCGGCGACTGAACGAAGCGCCGCCCATCACCACGCGAGAAGGCTTCCTGAGCGGCGAGGAGATGGCCGCACGCTACGAAGCGAAGAGTGGCCGCTCCATGAAGCACTTCGCCTTCTACCACACGCTCGCGGTCTACAAGTTGGCCATCATCCTCGAGGGCCTCTACATGCACTTCCTCGAAAAGACCGCTTCGAACCCCGGCGCGGCCGAGTTCGAGTGGTACGTCCCGGTCCTCGTCGACCGTATGCACCGGATCATGGGAGAGTGACCGCCATGAAGAAACGGCTGGCGCTCTCTGTCCCCCACCTCGGGTTCACCCTGCCCGAACACATTGCCATCGCGAAGGAGGCCGAAAGCCTCGGCTACACCGACGCCTGGTCCTACGAAATCGACGGGCAGGACTGCTTCGTGCCGCTGTCGGTGTTCGCGATGCATTCGAGCATGCGCCTGGGCACCGCCATCGCGAACGTCTACACGCGCGGCCCGGCCACACTCGCACAAACGGCGGCAAGCCTCGCTGACCTCGCTCCGGGGCGTTTCGAGCTGGGCATTGGCTCCGGCTCCGAACCAATCGTCGAGTTGTGGAACAGCCTTTCCTTCCGCAAGCCCGCCACGCGCGTGAAGGAGATGGTCCAGTTCCTGCGCCGGGCGCTCGCAGGGGAGCGGGTGGTGTTCGAAGGCGAGACGTTCTCGGTGAACGGCTTCCGACTCTCTGCGCCACCGGAGATAGCGCCGCGAATCCACGTCGCCGCCCTGCGCGAGAACATGCTTCGTGTCGCCGGCGGCGTCGGTGACGGTGCGATCATCAACTGGCTTTCGGCGAACGACGTGAAGAAGTCGGTCGCAGTTATCCGGGCGGCCGCAGCGGAGGCCGGCCGCGACCCGTCGCAGGTTGAGATAACGGCGCGCCTGATGGTGAACATCGACCCGCCGGGCAGCGACGGCGAGGCGATGCGCCGCCGCCACATCAACGCCTACCTGCACGTGCCGGTGTACAAGGCGTTCCACCAGTGGCTCGGCCGGACCGAGATCCTCGGCCCGATGTGGGACGCCTGGGCCGCCGGGGATCGCAAGGGCGCTATCGCGAACACGCCCCAACAGGTGGTCGATGACCTCATCGTGCATGGCACGGCCGACCAGCGGAATGAGCACGTGCAGCGCTACCTCGACGCGGGCGTCGATACCGCCTTCCTAAGCTGGTTCACGTACGAAACGGACCCCCAGAAGCGGCGCGAGCTGATCAACCAGGCAATGGTCGAGATGTCGCCAAAGAACCGGGGCCGCGCACTCGAATAGGCGGACTGGCTACGCGAGCCGGGTGACCGGCTTCAGGAAGAGCATTGAGAGCACGCCGAGGACTATCGTGATGGCAGCGCACACTACGATGGTGGTCTGAGGACCCCAGAGCGCGACCTGCGCCGCTGTCTGCGCATACCCAACCGGCACACTCGCGCTGAAGCTGAGGCCGTAGATGCTCATGACCCGGCCCATCATCGCGCGCTCCGTGTTCTCCTGGAGCAGCGCGACGGCGAAGTTGATGAAGATGGCGGGCCCGAGTGTCCCGGCGATGACCATCACCCCCATCGCCACCCAGATGTTGGGGGCCAGACCATACAGCGCCCAGAACAGTCCGCCGCCCACCAGCGAGAAGCAGAGCAGCATGCCGCGGCGGTGCAGCCGGATGACGCTCAATGCGACGGAGCCGAGGAACATGCCCACGCCCATCGAACCGACCACGAGCCCGACGAACGTGTCTGACTGGTGATAGACATCCTGCACGATGAGCACGAGGGTCACCATGAACGGCCCCATCAGGAGCGTGCCGGGGACCGTCCCCAGCGCGAGGATGCCGAAGATGGGCGGGTGTGAGCGCACGTGGTGAAGCCCCTGCGCCAGGTCGCGGAAGATGCTCTTCCCGGTTGGGACAGGCGGGTCCGTCGCGATCAGCGAAAAGAGGACCGCCGCCAGCGCAAGGGAGACGACTTCGAACCCGAACGCCGAGGTGAGCCCGAGGTGGTCGGCGACCACGCCGCCAAGGGCTGGACCGCCGAACTGGACCGTCGCCATGAACGCCATCGTCCCGAAGATGGCCCCGTTCTGAAGCTGAGCCATGCTCAGGATCTGGGGCATCATGCTCTGGCGGGCCGGGTTCGTGAATGCGCCGGCGCTGCCGACGATGGCGGAGAGGATGAACACCGGCCAGATCACGCCGACATCGGCGCCCGAAAGCCCAACGTAGGCGAGCGAAACAGCGGCCGCGACGCCGTACGTACGGATGAGGATGCGCCGCCGCTCGACCCGGTCGGCAACAACCCCGCCGATGAGGGCGAACAGCGCCCCCGGGATGGTCTGGCAGATGAGCGCAGCAGCGATCAATGTGGCGCGCTGGTCGTCGGCCACCCGGTCGCGGATGAACAGGGGCACGGTGACCGCCTGGATGCCGACGCCAGTGCCAGCGACGATCGATGCGGCCCACCAGAGCCGGTACCCCATGACGGCGAAGGGGTTGCGCGACTCCTCTGCCTCCGTCCCCTCAGCCGGGGCGGCAACGGGCGCGGGCGCGATTTCGGGTGCCAGTTCCGACATTCGCGGAAGTCTACCCGGAAAGGCGTGTTCGTTGCATTACGCAACCGGCGCGGACTTTGACGGCCTTACGGGGCAGGGTGAATGCTTCCCGGACTCCCCGTTCGTGAGGTTCCCATGAGCCAGCCGCCCGTCGCAGAACGCATCTTCCTTGGTGACTCCGTCCTCACGATGGAACCGTCCAGCCCGCGCGCCGAAGGGGTCGCCGTTGGCGGCGGCAGGATCCTCGCTGTGGGCCCTCGGAACGACGTGCTGGCGCTGCGCGGCGCCGGGACCGAAGTGACCGAACTCGGCGAACGAGCCCTCCTGCCGGGGTTCATCGACGGTCACGGCCACATCGCGAAGGTGGCTGCGAGCTTCGGGTTCGCGAACCTCGCCGGGCCGCCGGTCGGCGCCGTCACCACGATGGATGAACTGGTCGCCGAACTGCGGCGCTTCGCCACGGAACAGGGGAAGCAGCCCGGCGACTGGATCGTCGGCCGCGGGTACGACAACGCCTTCCTCGCCGAGGGCCGCCATCCAACCCGGGACGACCTCGACCGCGTCTCGCGCGAGCACCCGATCTACCTGCAGCACATCTCCGGGCACCTGTCGGTGGCGAACTCGCTGGCGCTCGAAATGGCCGGGATCAGCGCGGAAACCGATGACCCTCCCGGCGGCGTCATCCGGCGGCGCGAGGATTCGCGTGAGCCGAACGGCGTGCTCGAAGAAGCAGCTATGGGGCCATTCGGCGCGGGACTCATCCCACCGCCATCGCCCGAGGCGGAGGCAGCCCAACTCGCCGCGGCGCAGCAGCTCTACGCATCGTTCGGGCTGACGACGGCCCAGGAAGGGGCGATGTGGCCAGCCGAGCAGGCGATGCTCGAAGCGGCGGCAAACGAGGGCCGCCTCATCCTCGACATCGTCGGCTATGCCTTCTGGGCGCAGGCCCGGCAGATGCTGGCGGGCAAGGCGGCGGGGCCGTACGCGGGCCGCTTCAAGCTCGGCGGGATGAAGCTGATGCTCGACGGTTCACCACAGGGGAAAACGGCGTGGCTGACGAAGCCATACCACGTCATCCCTGAGGGGCAGCCCGCCGATTACTGCGGCTACCCTGCGATGCCGGACGACCGGGCGGCCGGGCTCTGCGCGATGGCCTACCGCGAAGGCTGGCAGGTCATCGCCCACTGCAACGGAGACGCCGCGGCGGCCCAGTACCTCCAGGCCATCGCAGCGGCCGAGGCCAGCGCACCCGGAAGCGACCGCCGGCCCGTGATGATCCACGCCCAGACGGTGCGCGACGACCAGTTGGACCGCATGGCCGAACTCGGCATCCTGCCGTCGTTTTTCGCGTCACACGTCTACTACTGGGGCGACTACCACCGTGACTCGGTTCTCGGCGAAGAGCGGGCGCGGCGGATCAGCCCGATGCGCTCGGCGCGGAACCGGGGC
>JBDHWA010000026.1:0-12193 GCA_039809945.1 Dehalococcoidia bacterium
TTTCTTCCAAAGCAGCGCGGCGAACGGCTCGCGCGGCTGCACGCTGCCGCCAGGACCGCTTCGGTGCTCGTGTTCTTCGAAAGCCCGGGCCGGCTGTCCTCGGTCCTCGATGAACTCGCCGAATCGCTTGGCGACCCGGAGGTCGTCGTCTGCCGCGAATTGACCAAGCTGCATGAAGAGAACGTCCACGGGTCGGCATCCTCGTTGGCCCGGCGGTTCGAAGGCACGCGCGGCGAGTGCACGGTCGTCGTTCGCGTCCCGGAATCCCGGGAGGGAGAAAGCTCCGCTGACGTGGCCGACTTCATGGCCATGATGCGCAACGCCGGGGCCCGGCGTTCTGCTGCAGCCGCTGAAGCCGCCCGGCGGTTCAACGTTCCCCGCGAAGCGGCATACGGCCTCTGGGACGCGGAAGGCCGCTGACCGGCCGCTCGAATCCCCCTGTGCTAGACTCAGGACAACCTATTTCCCCAGGTCGTCTTCGTGCCCGAACGGATCCTTGTGTGCGTCGCCTGGCCATACGCAAACTACCTGCTGCATGTCGGCCAGGCTGCCGGGGCGTACCTGCCCTCGGACATCTTCGCCCGGTTCCAGCGCCTCAAAGGCAACGAAGTCCTGATGGTTTCGGGCTCCGATTGTCACGGCACGCCGATCACCGTGGCCGCCGACAAAGAGGGCGTTGACCCTCGCGTCATCGTCGAGCGCTACCACGCCAAGATCCTGGAGGTCTGGGAGCGGCTCGGCATCTCGTTCGACCTTTACACCTCGACGTTGACGGATAACCACTACGCGGTCACGCAGGATGTCTTCCTGAAACTCAAGGAGAACGACCTCCTCTATCCGCGGACCGAAGAGTACCTGTTCGACCCCGTGGCCGAGCGTTTCCTGCCCGACCGTTACGTTGAGGGGACCTGCCCGAACTGCGGCTACGGCGAAGCGCGCGGCGACCAGTGCGACAACTGCGGGAAAACACTTGACGCGGTGGACCTGCTCGAACCGCGCAGCAAGATCTCCGGCGCCACGCCGATCCTGAAGCCCTCCGAGCACTACTTCCTCCGCCAGTCAGCGATGGAGGACCGGCTGAAGGAGTGGGTCGGTAAGCAGGCGCACTGGAGGCGGAACGTTCTCAACTTTACGCTCGGCATGCTCAACGAGGGCCTGAAAGACCGGGCGATCACCCGCGATCTGACCTGGGGCGTGCCCGTACCGGTCGAGGGCTACGAAGGAAAGCGAATCTACGTCTGGTTCGATGCCGTGATCGGCTACCTGTCCGCCAGCAAAGAGTGGGCCCAGAGCACGGGTGACCCGGAGGCGTGGCGGCTGTACTGGGAAGACCCGGCCGTTCGCTCCTACTACTTCATCGGGAAAGACAACATCCCGTTCCACACGATCATCTGGCCGATGATGCTCATGGGGTACGGCGGGCTGAACGTCCCCTACGACGTACCGGCGAACCAGTACGTGAACTTCTCGGCGGGCCAGAAGCAGAGCAAGTCCAAGGGCACCGGCACATGGATGCTCGACCTCCTCGACACCTACGCGGCCGATGTGGTGCGCTTCTACCTCACGACTGTCCTGCCTGAGACAAGCGACACCGAGTTCCGCGAGGATGACCTGGTCCGGGCGAACAACGATGTGCTGATCGCCACCTGGGGGAACCTTGCGAACCGTGTGATCTCCATGATCCATCGGAACTTCGACGGCGTCGTCCCACGCGCGGCCAGCCTTTCGCCGGAGTCGCGAGCCATTCTCGAGGAGGCACAGGCCACCTTCGCGACCGCAGGAGCTGAGTTCGACGCCTGCCACTTCCGGGCCGGCCTGCAGGAAGCCCTGAAGCTCGCCCAGGCCGCCAACCGCTACCTCGATGAACGCGCTCCCTGGAAGGCAGTCAAGTCCGACACCGCCCACGCAGCCGAGACGCTGGCCACCGCGCTCAATGTCATCAACTCGCTCAAGGCGCTGCTGTACCCGGTGCTTCCGTTCAGCACGGCGCAACTCCACGAGGACCTGGGGCTGGGCGCGGACATCCTCGAACACGGCTGGCAGTACCGGGAAGTTCCGGCCGGCACGAAGCTCGCGCCCGCCCGGCCCATGTACACCAAGATCGAGACCGAACTGGCCGGTGCCCCGGCATGACGGGCGCGTTCGACACACACAGCCACATCCAGGACCCGAAGCTGCTGGCCGACTTCGACGGCGTTCTCCAGCGGGCCACTGCGGCCGGCCTCGAAGGCATCGCCCTCTGTGGGTACGATGCCCCGTCGAACGCACTCGCCCTGGAACTCGCCGCCAGGTCACCGCTGCTGTTCCCGACGGTGGGGTTCCACCCGCACGAGGCTGACGACGTCACCACCACCATGCTCGAGGAACTGGCGACGCTTGCAGCACTGCCGCAAGTGGTCGCGATCGGAGAAATTGGGCTGGACTTCTACCGCAACCTGTCGTCCGAATCCGCGCAGCGGACCCTGATCGAAGCGCAGCTGGATATCGCGCTCGCCGTACGCAAGCCGGTCAGCGTCCATTCCCGGTCCGCCGAAGACGCGATCCTCGAACACCTCGAGCCGTTTGCGGTCAGGGCGCGCAAGAGTGGCCTTGCAATCCCGGGAGTCATGCATTGCTTTGGAGGAACCCTGGCCCAGGCGCTGCCGTATGTTGATGCAGGTTTCGTCGTCTCCATTGCCTGCCCCGTGACCTACCCTGCCAACGAGACCACGCGCGACCTGGTCCGTGGTCTGCCGCTGCGGTCACTGGTCATCGAGACGGATAGCCCGTACCTTCCGCCACAGGGAAGGAGAGGCCAGCTGAACGAACCGGCGCATGTCATCGAGGCCGCGAAGGCGATTGCCACTCTCAAGGACGTTCCCCTGGACGAGGTCCTCGAACAAACCACGGCGAACGCTCGCGAATTGTTCCGGGTGACGATACCTGCAGGGGTGGCGGCATGACCCAGGCGCCCGTGCACCAGCTCTACGGCCCGGTCGCCGAGGACATGATCCTCGTCGAGGACCTGCTCGAATCAATCAAGCAGGTCGAGCTTGCACCGCTCAAACGGATGCTCGACCACGCCCTCGAGGCCCGCGGCAAGCGCCTGCGGCCGGCGCTCGTGCTCCTTGCCGGGAACCTCGGCGACTACAACCTGAACAAGCTGGTCCCGCTCGGCGCAGCCATCGAACTCCTCCACACGGCAAGCCTCGTGCACGACGATGTGGTCGATGGAGCGATGAGCCGGCGGGGCCGCCCGACTACGAACGCAGTGTTCGACAACGCAATCACCGTACTCCTCGGCGACTACATGTTCGCCAACGCCGCGGAAATGGTGACCCGAACGGGCAGCCTGCCCGTTACCCGCCTCTTTGCCCTGGCGCTGATGAAGATGACAAGCGGAGAACTGGACCAGGATGCCGCCGCTTTCGATGTCGGCAAGGACGTCCAGCATTACCTCTGGCGTATCGGCGGCAAGACCGCTGCGCTCATTGCGAACGCGACCGAAGGAGGCGCGGTCCTGGGTGGATGCGATGAACGGACGGTCGAAGCCCTGCGGACCTACGGGCACAGCCTCGGGATGGCTTTCCAGATTGTCGATGACATCCTGGACTTCACCGGAGATGAGGAGTTGATGGGAAAGCCCGTGGGCAGCGACCTGCTCGAAGGGACGGTCACGCTCCCGGCGCTCCTCTTCCTCGAACGCTACCCGCGTGACAACCCGATCAAGAAGTTCTTCACTGCCCGCCGCGATCGCCATGCGCGCCTGCAGGAGGCGATCGACGCCATCATCGCGTCCGATGTTATCGAGGCATCGATGGAGATCGCCCGCGACTATGTCCGTCGGGCGAACGACGCTATTGCATTCCTGCCGGCGTCAGAGACGAAGCAGTGCCTTGTTGAACTTGGGGACTACGTCCTCGAACGCCGAAGTTAGTCCTTCAGCACACGCCCTGAGTCGACCATGTTCGTGACGTCTTTCGCCTCGACCTGGTTGCCGTAGAGGTCCGTGAGGTCGCCCTTTCGCGCGGCTTCCTGCATATCGCGGATCTCCTGGCGCTCGCCCTTGCTGCGGCGCTTTTTCGGTTCCGGCTTGTTGACCTCGGGGTGCTCGTTCGGGCGGCCACTGGTCACCAGCTTCGAGACCTTGTGGCCAAGGTGGTAGAACTTCCCATCGTCCGGGATTCGGCGAGGGTAGCCATCGCGGAAGGTGAAGGCCGCGAACGACGTTGGCATGATGCGCTTCGCATCCTTGTAGCAGACGGGGCAAGGCACCGGCTCCGTGGCCTCGCGGATCGGCCGCAGTTCTTCGAAGATGCCGTTGCACGGCTCGCAGTAGTACTCGTAAAGGGGCATGGATTCGTCCCGTTCAGCTTCCAGAAGGTGGCGACCATTGTACATCGCCTGCAGCAGAGCGCCCCGCCTCGCGTAAAGGCCTCGCCAGCGAGTCCACGTATCGGCCCGCGTTGGTCTCCCGGTCGAGAACCTGGCGAATCGCGTCACCGAGGGCTCTCTGCACTTCCGCCTCCAGGGCCTCGTCGAGCCGAAGCCCGGCGAACTGCCCAATGGTTGCAGTCCTGGCGAACCGGAGAACCTTGATGGCCCGGACCGAGAGCAAGCGGCCCGTCTCGGCTTTCGGGCGGCAGCTGTCACAAACGAGGCCGCCGGCAACGGCCGAGAATAGCGTGTCGCCCTCCGGGATTCGCCCGGCGCAGAGGGCGCAGGCGGACAGTTGGATTTCGAAGCCGCTGAGCGAGAGTATCCGCGATTCGAACACCCGCCCGATGGTCAGTGGCGCATCGCTATCCAACCCCTCGAGCAGTTCGTTCAGGAGGTCGTACAACAGCGGCTGAGGCGCTCGCTCAACGGTGAACCGGTCCACCAACTCACAGCAGTAGAGCGCCAGCGCCAGGCGGTCGAGGTCATCCCGGACGGCACGGTAGGCGGCAATGGTCTCGGCCTGCGTGAACACATCGAGATTGCGCCCCTGGGCAAGGTGCAGCTGGCTGCGAGTCAATGGTTCAAGATGGCCCCGCATGTGGCTGCGCGGCTTTCGCACGCCGCGTGCTATGGCGTCGAACTTTCCTTCCCGCGGGCTGAACACCGTGAAAATGGAGTCCGCCTCGCCGAGGTTCCGCCGCCGAAGGATGACGCCCTCTGTGTTGTAGCTGCGGGCGCGCCCGGTCACACCAGCTCCCGGCGTCCCTCAAGTGCGCGAGCGAGCGTCACGTCGTCGGTGTACTCCAGGTCGGCGCCGCTCGGCAGTCCACGCGCCAGCCGGGTTACCTTCACGCCGGCAGGCCCGATGAGGCGCTGGATCAACATGGCCGTCGCTTCGCCTTCGAGCGACGGGTTTGTCGCCATGATGACTTCCTGGGCAACCCCGTCCTGGAGCCGGACGATCAGTTCGCGAACGCGGATGTCCTCAGGTCCTATGCCGTCCATCGGGTTCAGCACGCCGTGGAGCACGTGGTAGAGTCCGCGGTACCCGGATCGTTCGATTGCCAGCAGGTCCAGCGCTTGCTCTACAACGCAGATCGTTGCCCTGTCGCGGCGCTCGTCCGCACAGAAGCTGCACGGATCCTGCTCGGTGATATTCATGCACGTCGAGCAGAGCCGAATCCGCTGCTTTACGTCCACTAATGCGTCGGCCAAAGCGCGTGCTTCCTGCTCGGGCGCGCGAAGGATGTGGTACGCCAGCCGCTGGGCCGATTTCGGCCCAACGCCGGGCAGGCGGTGGAATGCCTCGATGAGTCGCTGGATCGGCTCAGGGGTTGAGGCGCCTTCGGCCACGAGAGAATCCCTACAGACCGAGACCGGGCAGGCCGAGCCCCCCGGTGATCGCGCCAAACGACTGCGACTGGAGGTCGGTCGCCTTTTCGGAGGCGTCCGAAATCGCCGCCATAATGAGGTCCTGCAGCATCTCTACGTCATCAGGGTCGACCACATCCGGGGAGAGCGTGATCGCCGTGATCTTCTGCTCACCAGACATCGTGACGCGGACTGCGCCGCCGCCGGCCGAGCCCTCGACGGTCGTAGCCGCGAGTTCCGCCTGCGCCCTGGCGAGCATCTCCTGCGCCTGGGCGAGGGCATTCGGGTTCGCGCCGCCGCCCATCGAGCTGCGCCCTGGCAGGCCGCCGCCACCGCCGCCTCGCCGGAGGTACCGGTTGTTGCCGCTGCTTTTCGCCATCCCTACTCCTTCCCCACCGGAGTCGCTCCGAGTGCCCGGGCGGCCTCCGCGAGATGCCCTCGCGGGGGCGTCCGCTTCGGGGCGGTCGCCTGTTCGAGTTGACTCACCTTCAACGTCACTTTCCTCCCGAGGAGCGCGGAGGCCTGCTCCTCCACCATCGGCCGGCAGGCGGTGTTGACCTTCTCCATCGGCATCTTCCGCTGAAACCCGAGTTCGAGCACATCACCTTCCATGGATACGACCTCGAACGACCCGTTCAGCCACATCGCCAGCGACGGATTGATCATCTTGCAGTGTTCGTAAAGGTCGCGTGCGAACCGCTCCTCATCACTGAGCGGTGCGTTGCTCGGCGCCGTTGCTGGCGCGGGAGCGCTACCCGGCCTGGCGGAGGAACGTGCACCCGCAGCCTGGCCGGGAACGGAGCCGGCAACAACAACCTGCGAGACGCCGGCGCCGAGAATAGCCGTGGCGCAGGCAATCTCAAGTGGAATAGGACTGGCCGGATCGAGCCGGAAGTCAGCCCGGGCAAGCTCGGCAATCGCCGACGTCAGTTTCCGAACTGCCTTGCCGTCAATCGCCTGCTGGACGAGTTCACGGTGAGGGTTCTCATCGTTGACCTCCCCCTGAAGCACCGCCGGGACAATCTCCCGCATCAAGTCCACCGTCGACCGCGTGAATCGCGCCATGTCGATGCCGTCATCGGCCACCGAACGCGCTATTTCGAGGGCTGCACCGAGGTCTTCTTCCAACACAGCACGGACAAGCGCGGGTGTCCTTGGATCATGAACCTGGCCCATCGCCGCCAGGACATCATCGGTCGCGGGGTGGTCGCCATACCGCGCCGCCACCTGCTCCATCATCGTGATGGCGTCACGCATCCCGCCCCGTGACTGCACAGCGATGGCGAGCAATCCCTCGCGGGGGATGGTCAACCCTTCCTGCTCCGCGATGAACTGCAAACGCTGGATCGCCGCTTCGTTGTTCACCCGATGGAAGTCGTGACGCTGGCAGCGCGAAATGATGGTGGCCGGCATCTTGTGCAGCTCGGTGGTCGCGAGAATGAAGATGGCGTGCGGCGGCGGCTCTTCGAGCGTCTTGAGCAGTGCGTTGAACGCCCCGTCGGTGAGCATATGGACTTCGTCGAGGAGGTAGACCTTCCGGCTCAGGTCAGAAGGCGCGAAGGCTATCTTCTCGCGAAGGTCACGGATGTCTTCGATCCCGCGGTTGCTGGCAGCATCCATCTCAATGAGGTCGAGAGCCGAGCCGTTGAGGATGGCCCTGCACGAGGCGCATTCGTTACACGGCTCCCCCTCGCGGAGGTCGCTACAGTTGACGGCCCGCGCGAGAATTCGCGCCGTGGTGGTCTTCCCGGTTCCGCGTGGCCCGCTGAAGAGGTAGGCATGGGCGACCTGGTTCGAGGCTAGCGCGTTCCGCAGCGTTCGAACGATGTGATCCTGCCCGACGACTTCGTCGAATCCCCGGGGACGCCATTTCCCGTAAAGCACACGCACCCCCGAAGCAGCCTTGGTTCACCTGATTATATAGAACAGATGTGCCGATGGCACGAACGCTCAGTGACGGTGTACGAGCGCGAGGTCGCCGAGGTAGTGCTCTTCGCGCGCCCGCATCTCCGCCTCTTCCTCCGCGCTGTTCACGTGGTCATACCCGCAGAGGTGAAGGATGCCATGGGTGAGCAGGTGCGCGATCTCGGCCTCGAGCGAGTGCCCCGCCTCGGTCGCCTGCCGCACCGCCGTGGGCAGCGAGATTGCGATGTCCCCGAGCAGGTGCTCTTCCGACATGCCCTGGACGAAGTCGTCGACTTCGTCCGGGAACGAGAGCACATCCGTGGGTTCATCGATGCCGAGGAACTGGTGGTTCATCTGACGGATTTCTTCGTCATTGGTCACGAGGATAGCCAGCGACACGCCCGCGTCGATCTCCTCACCTCGCATCACCCGGACTGCCAGGTCGTGCATCGCAGCTGTGTTCAGGTCAGGCGCTTCGACAGCGACTTCGATGGAGATGTCGTACGGGTGGTCTTCGTACACGGTGCTACCGGGCGAAGATCTCGACGGCGCTTTCAGCCGCCGAGATGAGCGGCATCGGCACGATGCCGAACACCAGGACCCCGAGGCTTGCCGCACCGAGGGCCATCCCGATTGATGGCGTCGTACGGATAGTTACGCCGTCTTCAGCGTCGCCGAGGAACATCTGCCGCACCACCGCGAGGTAGTAGTAGGCGGACAGCACGGAGTTCAGGACGCCGACGATGACGAGCCATGCGAGGTCGGCGCGCAGGCCGGCGTTGAAGATGTACAGCTTGGCCCAGAACCCGGCGGTGGGCGGGATGCCGGTCAGGGACACGAGGCAGAATGCGAGCGCGACGGTGAGGAACGGCGAACGCTTCCACATGCCCGCGTAATCCTTGATCTGGTCGCTGCCGATCTTCTGCGAGATGGCGATGACCGCCACGAACGCGCCGAGGTTCGTGAATGCGTAGGCAGCGGTGTAGAGCAGCACGCCGCTGGCGCCGAGCGTGAATTCATCGCCATGGACCGAGATCGCCGCGAGGCCAATCAGGAAGGTGCCAGCCTGTGCAATCGACGAGTATCCGAGCATGCGCTTGATGTCGGTCTGCACAATCGCCGCAACGTTGCCGATCGTCATCGATACGGCGGCGATGATCGCGAAGATCATGGACCAGTCGTCGCTGAGGAAGGTCGCCGGCAGCGCGATGAAGAAGATGCGCGTGATGACGGCGAACCCGGCAGCCTTCGACCCAACCGAGAGGAAGGCTGCGACCGGGGTCGGCGCGCCCTGGTAGACGTCAGGAACCCACATCTGGAACGGGACGACCGACATCTTGAAGCCGAAGCCCGCGATCATCAGAACCATCGCGAGAATGAGCACTGAGCGATAGCTCTCGCCGTCGGTCTGGATGGTCTGCGCAATATCGTCGAGGAGTGTGCTGCCAGTGACGCCATAGAGCAGCGCCATCCCGTAGAGCAGCAGCGCAGAGGCGATGGCGCCGAGCAACAGATACTTCAGGCCAGCCTCGCTGGACTTCTGGTCCTTCCCCCACCCGGCGAGGATGTACTGGGGGATGGACGAGAGTTCGAGCGCGAGGAAGATGGTGATCAGATCCCGAGCAGCGGAAAGGAACATGAGGCCGGCGCAAGTCGTGAGCACCAGCGCGTAGTACTCGCCCTGGCCGCGGCCCTCCCGGTTCACCCAGTCAACCGACGCGAGAACGACCGTGGCCGTGATTCCGGCGAAGAGGAAATAGAAGAAGAGCGCGTACTGGTCGAGAGAGAGCGTGCCCCCGAAGGCGTCAGGATGCCAATCGGCGCGGCCAGCCCAGGAGAGGCTCCATAGCGCAGAACCGGCAAGCCCGAGCAACGCCACGAACGGCAGGAGACGGCGCTGCTGCGGCATCAGGGCGTCGATCAACAGCACCACACCGGCCGCCAACAGTACGGCAAGCTGCGGCCCTACGATGTCAATGCTGCTCAAGACTCCACCCTCCCAACAACGGTGGTGACGGCTGGCTCAATCATGTCTGTCATCAACTTGGGGTAGACGCCCAGCAGGATAACGAGCGCAACGAGGCCGGCCACCACCGCGTGCTCCCACCAGTGGTGCTGGTCCGTAACGCCGTCCCATTCGTGCTTCACGGGCCCGAAGACCACGCGCTGCAGCATCCATAGTGCATACCCTGCGGAGAGGACGACGCCGAAGATGGACGCGAGTACGGCCCACTCGAAGCGTTCGAACGTGCCGAGGAACACCGTCACCTCGGCGATAAACCCGGCAAGCGCTGGGAGCCCGAGACTGCCGAATCCCGCGAAGACCATACCGGTCGCGATGAGCGGCATCTGGCGCGCGAGCCCTCCGAGGCGCGCTATCTCGCGAGTGTGCGCGCGTTCGTACATGAGGCCGATGACCACGAACATCAGGCCTGTGATGAGGCCGTGCGCCAGCATCTGGTACGTGGCGCCAACGATCCCCGTCGTCCCGAGTGCGCCGATGCCGAGCAGGACGAACCCCATGTGGCTGACCGATGAATATGCGACGAGACGCTTCATATCCTTCTGCCGCAACGTCACGAACGCCCCGTAGAGGATGGAGACCGCGCCGATGAGCGCGAACCAAACGTCCCAGTCCTTCGCGGTGTCCGGCATCATCGTCACGCACATGCGGATGATCCCGTAGCCGCCCATCTTCAGGAGCACGCCAGCCAGCATCACGGACACGCCAGTCGGTGCATCACTGTGGGCGTCCGGGAGCCACGTGTGGAGCGGGAAGATGGGGAGCTTCACGCCGAAGCCGATGAACAGGAAGAGGAACACCCAGCCCAGGGGCAGCAGTGGGTCGTTGAACTGCGCCTTGCCCAGCACCTCGATGTCGAACGTGTTGGCACTGAAGGCCAGCACAAGGATGCCGACGAGCATGAAGGCCGAACCGGCCACAGTGAAGAGCACGAACTTCGTTGCAGAGTACTCCTTCCGGCCCGATCCCCAGATGGCGATGAGCAGGAACATCGGGAAGAGTTCGAGTTCCCAGAACAGGAAGAAGAGGATGAAGTCGAGCGCGACGAATACGCCGAGGACCGAGCTCGCCAGGATCATCATGCAGGCGAAGAACGCCCGCGGGCGGTTCCAGATACCGAACGACACCAGGACCGACGCCAGCGTCAGGCAGGTGGTAAGCACCACGAGCGGCATGCTGATGCCGTCGACGCCGAGGAAGTACTGGAGTTGGAACTGGCCAACATCCACCCATTGATGCCGCTCAACGAACTGGTAACCCTCTGCATGCAATTCGAACGAGAAGAACATCACGATCGAAATCGCGAGGATGGCGACGGAGGCCGCGAGGGCGACCCACTTCGCGTACTGCTCGTAAGAGCGCGGCAGCAGCATGATCACCGCAGCGGCGACCGCTGGCAGGAAAACGAGGACTGTCAGCTCGGGCATTCCTTACCTCCTACAGCGGGTTGGCCGTGAAGACGGCGATGACGATGACGACGACGCCGGCAGCGATCCCGAGCCCGTAGCTCTGGACCTGGCCGGTCTGGATGGTTCGGAAGCGGAGACTCGCCTGGCGCGCCACCCTGGCGCTGCCGTTGGCAAGTCCATCGACAACGTAGCGGTCGTTCGCTTCGAGCAGCCGGTTCCAGCCGCGATGGAACACCCGCGTCACGAGGACGTCCTCGTACAGCTTGTCGAGGTAGTACTTGTTCTCAAAGATGATGGCGAGCGGCGCGAAGGTCTCGCGGATGGACTCGGACGTGACCCAGCGCTTCATGTAGATCGCGTACGCCGCGCCGATGCCTGCCAGCGCAACGATGGTCGAACTCACGGCGATACCCATTTCGAACGAGCTTCCCTCGTGGTGCGGCAGTTCGGGTAGAGCGTGGTTGATGAAGTTCGCGAACATGTGGTCGTAGGCGAACCACCCGGCCACGATCGCCGGCACCGAGAGGACGATGAGCGGGAGCGTCATCACCCAGGGTGATTCATGCGGGTGGGCCGGGTCGCCATGGAAGTGCGAATCCTCGTCATGGTGGTCGACCGGTTCGCCGCCTTTGTACTCGCCGTGGAAGGTCAGGAAGATGGCGCGGAACATGTAGAACGCCGTCATGAACGCGACGGTCACGCCGACGGCCCAGAGGCCTGTGTCGTTCCGCCAGGCGTCGAGCAGGATTTCGTCCTTGGACCAGAAACCAGCCAGCGGGAAGATGCCGGCCAGGCTGAGCGAGGCGATCATGAACGTCCAGTAGGTGATGGGCATGTGCTTCTTGAGCCCGCCCATTTTCCGCATGTCGAACGTGTTCGTGCTGTGGTTCACCGAACCGCTGCCGAGGAACAACGAGGCCTTGAAGAACGCATGGGTGAAGAGGTGGAAGATGGCCGCCACATACCCGAGCGAGCCGAGCGCCATCATCATGTAGCCGAGCTGGCTGACTGTGGAATAGGCCATGACGCGCTTGAAGTCGGTCTGGACCATGGCGATGGTTGCCGC
>JBDHWA010000027.1:0-12171 GCA_039809945.1 Dehalococcoidia bacterium
GGCTGGGCGGTGAACTTCTCCCACGGGACGAAGGCGGCAGCCTGCCGCCCGGGCGTGATGATGCACTTCCGCCAGCCGGTCGAGGCGGTCAGCAGTTCATAGATCGGCTGGATGTTCGAACCGGGGGCGGGCGCTGCCATCCGGCCCATTGTGCCGCCCGTGCCGGAGGGAGCCAAACGCGCCTACCAGCCGCGAGTGGCCAGCAGTTCCTTCTCCGGCAGCGAAGAGACGCTGATGCCGGGCATGGCCTTGCCCAGCCCGCGGCTCACCCGGGCGATGACCTCGGGGTCCTGGTAGTGGGTCGTCGCCTCGACGATTGCCTTCGCGACCGCCGGCGGATTCTCGGACTTGAAGATGCCGGACCCGACGAACACGCCGTCGGCGCCGAGGCGCATCATGAGCGCTGCATCGGCGGGGGTGGCAACGCCACCGGCTGCGAAGTTCACGACCGGCAGGCGGCCTTCGCGCTTCACCTGCAGCACCAGTTCCAGCGGCGCGCCGAGTTCCTTCGCCGTCGTGTACAACTCCTCGTCGGCCATGTTCTTGATGCGCCGGATCTCGTCCTGGACGGTGCGCATGTGGCGCACGGCCTCGACGATGTCGCCGGTACCGGCTTCGCCCTTGGTGCGAATCATTGCCGCGCCTTCGCCGATGCGGCGGAGCGCCTCACCCAGGTTCCGGCAGCCGCAAACGAAGGGAACCTTGTACTGGTGCTTGTCGATGTGGTGCGACTCATCGGCCGGGGTCAGCACTTCAGACTCGTCGATGTAGTCGATGCCGAGCGCCTGGAGGACGTCAGCCTCGACGAAGTGGCCGATGCGGGCCTTGGCCATCACGGGGATAGTCACGGCATCGATGATGCCGGCGATCATCTCGGGGTCGCTCATGCGGGCGACGCCGCCGTCCTTGCGGATGTCGGACGGCACGCGTTCGAGGGCCATGACGGCGCAGGCGCCGGCTTCCTCGGCGATTTTCGCGTGTTCGGGGGTGACGACGTCCATGATGACGCCGCCCTTGAGCATCTGCGCGAGGCCGACCTTGACGGCCCAGGTTCCGGTCTGTGACATCGTGACTCCTCCGGGCCGCGGGCCCGCATTACGTGTGAAGGTGGCACCCAGTCTAGGGTGATTTGCGGACAGGTTGTAGGGCCACTTTCGGGCCACGAAGCCGAACTGGCGGGGTGCCAGCCTTACCGGGCGAGACGCGCTCGCAGGGCGACATCCACCTCGGGCCACTCGCTCTCGATGATCGAGTAGGCAGCCGAATCACGCACCGTGTCGTCGGTGGCGGCGCGGTTCGCGCGCAGCACTCCATCGAGTTTGCCGCCGATGCGCTCGATGGCTGCGCGGGAGCGAACGTTCCGCCGGTCAGTGTTCAGGCGCACAACGCGCACCCCGAGCTCCTCGAACGCATAGCGGAGCATGAGCCACTTGGCCTCGGTATTCACCCGCGTACGCTGGGCCGAATGAGCCAGCCACGTCCAGCCGATCTCGACACCGTCGGGAACCGTCGAGCCGCGGAAGTGCCGGCTCCCGGCTTCCCAGGCATGGTATTCGAACCTTGCGAAGCGGGTGGTGCCCACAACCTGGCCGGTCGCCGCGAGCGTCGTCGTGAACGGGATGGCGTCGCGGTTGCTGGCCAGCGCGAGGGCCTCCTCAACGTAGGCACAGGTCGCAGCTTCACCGTCCGGAACCCACGTCCACTGGTAGTTCGAACGATCCTCGCCGGCGGCGGCGGCCAGCGCGGGAACGTGATCGAGGGAG
Source organism: Dehalococcoidia bacterium (assembly GCA_039809945.1). Classification (GTDB taxonomy): domain Bacteria; phylum Chloroflexota; class Dehalococcoidia; order Tepidiformales; family Tepidiformaceae; genus Amarobacter. Next base: position 1,764 of record JBDHWA010000027.1, read on the forward strand.
AGCGGGATGAGGCGCACGTACTGTCCTTCGAGGGTGACCGGGCCAACGGGAGCGTAGGAGCGTGAAGTCGTCGTCATTCGCCGACGGTACGCGGCGAAAGTGGCCCCGCGCGAGTGCCAGTTGGACTCGCAGTTGGGGGGCCACTTCGCTGCATCGTTTAGAAGATGGGGTTGACGATGACCGCCTGTTCGCGGCTCGGCCCGACGGAAATCAGGTCCACCGGGCACTCCAGTAGCTGCTCGACGCGCTTGATGAAGGCGCGTGCCTGCGGAGGGAGGTCGTCGAACGTGCGCACGCCGGTCGTCGGGCTTTCCCAACCGGGCAGCTCTTCGTAAATCGGGTTGACGCGTTCGAGAGTCGATTCGCGCGATGGGAAGGTCGAGATGATCTTGCCATCCAGCTCGTAACCCGTGCAGATCTTGATCGTCTTCAGGTTGTCGAGGACGTCGAGGCGGGTGAGCGCGACGGCCGCGAGGCCGTTGAAGCGAACGCTGTACCGCGCAGCCACGGCATCGAGCCAGCCGATGCGGCGGGCCCGGCCGGTAGTCGTGCCGTATTCGCCGCGGCCGTCTTCCTTGCCGTGGTCGCGAAGCTGAGTCGCCACGTCGTCGAACAGTTCCGTCGGGAAGGGGCCGTTCCCCACGCGCGTGGAGTAGCTCTTGAAGACACCGACGACGCGCTGGATATCAGTCGGGCCGATGCCCACACCGAGTGCGGCGCCGCTGCTCGAACTGCTCGGGACGCTTGACGTGACGTAGGGGTAGGTCCCGTGGTCGAGGTCGAGGAGCGAACCCTGCGCGCCTTCGAGGAGCACGTATTCGCCGCGCTTGTGGGCGTCGAGCACGATCTCCTGGACATCGGCGATGTGGGGAGCGAGGCGCGAGCCGTACTCGCGGTAGGTTTCGTAGCACGGTTCGAAGGCGATCGGCTCGGCGCCGTAGACGCCGGTGATGACCTTGTTCGCGTAGTCGAGCGACGTCTGCATGCGGGGCACGAGGTCTTCCGAGCGAAGGAGATCGGCGACACGGACGCCCCGGCGGGCGACCTTATCGACGAAGCAGGGGCCGATGCCCTTGCCGGTGGTGCCGATGGCACTGGTCCCGCGGGAGGCCTCGTCGAGCTTGTCGAGGGCGACGTGCCAGGGCATCACGAGGTGGGCGCGGTCGCTGAGGATCAGGCGGCTCGTATCGATGCCCTTCGCGGTCAGCATGCCGATCTCGCTGAGCAGCACTGCCGGGTCCACGGCCACGCCGTTGCCGATCACGCAGGTCTTCTCGGGATAGAAAATGCCCGCGGGCACGAGGTTCAGTTTGAATTCACCACGTTCGTTGACGATGGTATGGCCGGCGTTGTTCCCGGCACTGTAGCGAGCGACGACTTTCGCTTTGCGGGCCAGCAAGTCGACGATGCGGCCCTTGCCCTCGTCACCCCACTGCCCGCCGACGACGACGACGATAGGCATTTTGGACACACTCCGGGCCCCGCTATTGGGGGCCCGTTGAGCAAGTCTACAGTTTCCGGCGATACCGTGCGAGCATTTTCGCAAGAAAGGCGTGCCGGTGATGGCACGCCTTTCTGTTATGCAGACCGGGAGACCTTCGTCAGCGTGAGCCGCGGAGGCGCGGGTCGAGGACGTCGCGCAGGGCGTCGCCGAGCATGTTGAACGAGAAGACCGCGAGGTAAATGGCGATGCCCGGGAAGATGGCAAGGTGCGGGTGGCGCACCAGCGACTCACGCGCCTCGCTCAGCATGCGGCCCCAGCTCGGGGTCGGCGGCTGAACGCCGTACCCGAGGAACGAGAGCGACGATTCGATGAGAATCGCACTGCCGATCTGGATCGACGCGGACACGAGAACGACGGCAAACACATTCGGGAAGATATGCCGCACGATGATCCGGCTGTCCGTTGCGCCGACGACGCGGGCCGCTTCGACGTAGACGTTCTGCTTCGCTGAGATGGCCGCGCCTCGAATGATCCGGGACGAGCCAAGCGAAATGAGCACACCGAGGGCAAAGGCGATCCGGAACACCACTCTGGCCGAGGGGTCGAGGTGTAAGGGGTCCGCGATGAAGCTCGGCGGGAAATTCGTGAGCGTCGTCACCACGAGGATGATGAAAATCAGCCCCGGGAGTGCGATGCCGATATCGACGATGCGCTGAGCAATCGTATCGAACCAGCCGCCGAAGTAGCCCGAGACCGTCCCGATAATCGATGCCAGAGAGGCACTGATGAACACCACCAGGAAGCCAATGATGATGGAGGTCCGCGCGCCATAGATGATGCGCGTATAGACATCACGCCCGTACTGGTCGGTGCCGAACCAGTGGGCAGAAGACGGCCCCTGGAGCCGTTCGAGAATCGGCGGCGGGTTCGGGTTCGGGTCCTGCGTGGTGAACAGGAACGGAGCGAAGGCCATTATCAGGAAGAGAATGACGATCGCCCCACCGAAAGCGCCGAGCGGCTTTGTGGTGATGAAGCGCCAGAGGGCGCGGCGATAGCGGACCGGCCACGAGGGTTGCGGCCGCAGGGCGTACGTATCGAGGACGAGCGACTCGCTGCTGCTGGTCATCTAGCTATACCTGATCCGTGGGTCGAGCACCGAATACAGTAAGTCGACGCCGAGGTTTGCAAACACTACTACGAGAGCGACGATCACGTTGATCGCCTGGATCACCGGGTAGTCGAGCTGGTTTACCGAACTGATGTAGTACCGCCCCATCCCGGGGATCGAGTACACCTGCTCGATAATCACCGTACCGCCAACGAGGATCGGCAATTGCAGGCCGACGACGGTAACAACCGGGATGAGCGCATTCCGCATGACGTGGCGCGTGATGATGACCCGTTCACGAAGGCCCTTGGACCAGGCCGTGCGCACGTAGTCCTGGCGCAGCACCTCCAGCATCGCTGAGCGGGTGAACCGCATGACACTGCCCGAAAGCGCGGCCCCCAGGATCATGGACGGCATGGCCATCATCTTCAGGTTCCCGATTGGGTTGTCCACAAAGTTGATGTAGTTTTTTGGCGGGACGCCCCAGGTGAAGTAACGGCCTGCCATCGTGATCAGCATCAGGCCCACCCAGAAGCCGGGCACGGCGAGAAGCGAAATCGCCAGGCTTCTCGACGCATAGTCGGCAATCGAGTCCTGCCTGATGGCGGATAGGATGCCAATCGGAAGGGCGATAGCGAGCGAGAAGAGCACTGCCAGGAGACCAAGTTCCATCGTCACCGGAAGGCGATGGCGCAGTTCACTCATCACTGTCCGGTTGCTGATGACGGACTTGCCAAAGTCAAGCTGAACGACGTCGCCCATCCACCGGACATACTGGGTGACGATGTTGCCGTCGAGGCTGTACTCCTTGCGCAGCGCCTCCTTGGTGGCAGTGTCCCCGGCGCCGTAATCACCGAGGATCTGGTCGATCACGTCCCCGGGAACGGCGCGAACCATAACGAAGACAACGAACGTCACCCCGAGCAGGGTCGGAATCATCAGCAACAGCCGCCGCAAGATATAACGCTGCACTGGTGGCCTCCAGAGGAATTTCAGACATGCATTCGGGGGCTCGAAAGCGGCCCCCGAATGCATGAGACTTGTGCCGGGAAAGAGGCTTTAGGCCTTCCAGCGGAAAGGCATTTCCTCGGCGGCGCCACCGTAGGACTTGGTGGAGAACTCGGTGTAGTTGACGATGTTCGGCTGGGCAGCGGTCCAACCGGTACCGGCGCCCGCGACGTTCGGGATGTAGTACATCTTCTCGGCGTTCTTGATCTGCGCCTGGGCGAAGATCTCCTTGCGCTTCTCCTCGTTCACCTCGACAGTGGCGTCGTTGGCGAGCTTGGTGAGCTCCGGATCGTTGATCTTGCTGTGGTTCTGCGGGTTGTCCGTGAAGAACCGGGTAAGGTACGAGCCGGCCTCCGGGAACGGCGTTTCGTAGCCGAACGCAATGCCCTTGAAGTTACCGATGAACGTCTGGGTGATATACTTGGAGCTGTAGTCCTGGACTTCCGTCGTGGTCTTGATGCCCGCGGCAGTCATGTACTGGCCGGTTGCTTCGGCGATATCGTTGAAGAGCTTGCCGTAGCGGTTGGCCGTGTACTGGTAGGTCCCAGCATCGATACCGCTCGCGAAGCCAGCGGCTTCGAGCAGCTTCTTGGCTTCTGCCGGGTTGTACTTGAAGTACTTGCCTGCGTCGCCCATCTTCGTGCCGACCGGGTCGATCCACCAGGCGGTCTCACCCGCTGGGATGAGGTTGTGCCACGGGGTCTCGACCTTGATGCCCGCGTCGCGGAGCTTCTTCACGTTATAGCCGAGTTCCATCAGGGCATCGCGGTCCATGGACATCGAAATCGCCTGGCGAACGCGCGGATCCTTCGCAAAGCCGCTGGAAATCGCTGCCGGATCGAAGTAGGTGAAGCTGAGCGTCGGGCCGGTTCGGCCGGTGATGCGCGCGCCCGGGATCTGCTTGATGAGACCCGGGAGGTCGTCCGCATTCGGGTCGCAGGCGTCCAGGTTGCCAGCGAGGAACTGGGCGAGGCGGTTCGCGTACTCAGGAATGATGGTCGTCTCGACGCCGTCGAAGAACGGGGCGCCATCCGGCTTGCCGAGGTGCCAGTTCGGGTTGCGCTTGCTGACGAACTTCACCGAGGGCTGGTAGCTCTCGAACATCCACGGGCCGCTGCCGATGGCGGTCTTGGCAGGGTCGAACCCACCGTTGAAGGCTTCCTTCGGCAGGATGTAGAAGATGTTCGAGTCAGCCAGCACGTCGAGGAAGACGGCCGCCGGCTTGGAGAGGCTGAAGACGATCGTCGTAGCGTCCGGGTATTCGACCTTGTCGACCGGCATCGAGGACTGGGGCTTGTTGGTGGACTCCTTGGAGGAGGCGCGGTCCCAGCTGGCCTTCACGTCTTCCGTCGTCATCTGACGGCCGCTGACGGGAGCGATGTCGTGGAACTTGATGTTCGGCTTGAGCTTGACAGTCCACTTCAGACCATCCGGGGTGGCCTCAGCCGAAGCCGCGGCGTCCGGCGTCGGGCGCACGGAGCCATAGGGGATGCCGGGGCCAGCCTTGTACATGAACAGGCGGCTGTAGTAGTACGCCGAATAGCCCTTGGTCAGGAAGCTGATGTTGCCCCAGGGATCGAGGGTTGGCGGGTCGCCCGTCGCGTAGGTGCGGTAGATGCCGCCGCGCTTGCCGCCTGCGAGCGGATCGGACGGTGTCGGCGTTGCGTTGGGCGCCGGCGTTGCGGTGCCGAGCTGACCGCCGCTGCTGCCGCCATCGTCATCGTCATCGTCGCCACAGCCCACAAGGGCGAGGGCGCTGGCGCCGGCGCCAGCCGTGATCGCGCCGCCGAGGAAACGGCGGCGGCTCCGGCGCGCACGCCAGTAGCCATCCCAGTAGTTGTCTGCCATAAGGTCCCCCTGCTGATTGGTGCTAACGACTGTACGTCGCTGCACGGCGATAGGATTGGCCTATCTTCGCTATACGGAGGTATAGCCTGCGAGAGTTATCTACCCGTGTTCGTATCAAGAGTCAATGGCCGCTGAGCATCTGCTGAGACCGAATCAGGGGAACTTCACGACACGTCATCGCAACAGTTCGCCTTAAACACGCGTGTACGAATCTGTACCCGAAGCCGATTCGGGTTCTCGCCCTTCGAACCAGAAGTTTGGGTCGTAGAATCTTCGGAATGCCGAAACGAGCCGTCGAGCGCCCGGAGGATTTCCCCACGGCCTTCGCTGAGGCCTGGAATCAGCGCGATCCCGACGCGATCGCTGAGCTTTTCGACCCCGACGCCGAGTTCGTGAATGTGACCGGGCTCTGGTGGCACAACCGCGAAGCCATCCGCAAGGCGCACGCATACGGCCTCGCTCGTATCTTCGGCGAATCCACCCTGAGCGCTCACGCCATCCGCGTGAAGTACCTCGCGCCGGCGATCGCTGTGGTCCACGCGCGGATGCGACTGACCGGGCAGTCGCCGATTGGCAGCGTCTCCCGGCCCGGTGCACGGGCGACGGTCTTCTCGTTCGTTGTCCATGAAACCGCCGAAGGCTGGCGCTGCGCGTCAGCGCAGAACACCGATGTTGTCCCCGGGATGGAAACGAACGTCGTGGATGAAGCCGGCCAGTTGCGCGCGGCCGACTACCGGGCACGCTGAGCCCGGCCTCGCGCCGGTTTGTTGTGAGGGCGAAGCTCAGGGCACGAACAGATGGCGATGGTCCTGAACGAACTGCTCCACTGTCCGGGGCGGGTTTCCAGTGATTCGTTCGACCGCATCGGAGGTCTTCGCGGTGGCGCCGCCGGCGCGCTGGTATTCGTAGAGCGCGAGTTGGCCGGAAACGAGCCACGGCGGCTGCCCGTTTTGGCGGAGGCGGGCCCAGGCTTCGTCATCAGTTTCAACAATGTGGGTGACGCGCCAGCCAAGGACGGAAGACAAGACCTCGGCGACGTCATCGAACGAGAGCGCCTGCGGCCCGGTAAGCACCGGTGACTTGCCCTCCCAGCCGCCGGTGAGGAGCACCTCGGCCGCGACCGCAGAAACGTCGCGGGCATCGACAAACGGGACTTTGCCGCCATTCGCAGCCGAGTAGATGTGGCCCTGGCGGATGGATTCGGCCTGGTCCAGCAGGTTCTGGAGGAAGGCGTGCGGCCGCAGGCTCGTCCATGCCAGTCCGGACTGTTCGAGGACGCGCTCCACGTTGTAGTGCCAGAGCCCGATGACCGACTTCGACTGGTCGGACGCCCCCAGCGCTGACAGCTTCACCAGGCGCGGGACACCAGCGCGGACCGCCGCGGCAATGACGTTTTTCTGCATGCGTACCATCGCATCGACGTTGCCGCTGAGGAGGAAGACCGCGGCAGCGCCGGCGAACGCGTTAGCCAGGCTGCCCGGGTCGTTCATGTCTGCTGCCACCCACTCGACGCCGGGCAGGCTCGCGCCCTCGGCGGGATGCCGGGAAAGCGCGCGCACAGTCGCGCCGCGTGCGGACAGGATCCGAACCAGTTCGCTCCCGACAGTACCGGTGGCGCCGGTAACCACGATCATGACGCACCTCCACAGCCAGTCTAGCCGCGAACATGGAGGGCATGGGCTTCTGGTGCGGCGCTGGCGCCGTTCAAAGCGAAGAGGAGAAGTGGAGCCTCGACACGGATTCGAACCGTGGACCTAGCGATTACGAATCGCTCGCTCTACCAGCTGAGCTATCGAGGCCTGCGGGAAGGGAATGGTAACCCGCCTCGCGCTCACAGTGAACTACAGCCGGGACCAAATTGCTCGGTCACCGCGCTCAGGCCGCCCGGCGCTGCTCCTGCGTCCGGAACCGGTCGCGCAGTTCGGCGGCCGACTGGATAGCGGCACGGGCCGCGCGGTTGCGGCGCTGGCGCAGCAGGGCCTTCCGGCCGATGCGGTTGCCAACTTCGGCAATAATCCCCAGGCCAAGCACAACTACCATCGTGATCGACCAGTCGGCGATGCCCTGGTACCCGGCAAGGGCGACAAGGCCGGCCAGCGCAACACAGACGTTGCGCACTCCCCAGAGCCAGAACTTCACTGCCATATATGGGGTATCGGCGGGCCGAGCCGGTCCGGACAGTGTCGCGCGAAGGAAACCGCGGATCACTTCGCCGTGCTGGCCCGGCCAGCGGCGTGGGCCCCGGCGATCCGCCCGAAGACCGCGCCCCTGATTACCGAACTGGCGCCGGGGTAGTTGTAATAGAAGATCTCGCCCATTGGTTCGCCCGCCGCGTAGAGGCCGTCCATCACCTTGCCGCGCGTGTCGAAGACGCGGGCGCTGGTATCGCAGCGAAGCCCGCCGAAGGTGAACGTGATGCCTCCGGTTACGGGGATAGCGATGTACGGCGGCGAATCGAGCGGGAGCGCCCAGTTGCTCTTCGGCGGCGTGATCCCGGCCGTCCGCTTCCCGTCGAGCCGGTCGAGGTCGTACGTGCCGGGCTGCACCGCCGCGTTGAAGTTGGCCACGGTGTCCATCAGATCCTCGGCGGGCAGGTCCATCCTCTCAGCGAGTTCCTTCAGCGTTGCGCCTTCGAACGGCGGGCCGACGGGCCGCCAGGCGCGCGCGAACTCCTCGCGCTGGTACGCCTTCTGGTCGAAGAGGCACCAGGCTTCGCCGCCGGCCTGTTCGACGATGTACTTCGAGAACTTCACGTAGGTGTGGTCGCGGAAGTCTTCGCCCTCATCGAGGAAGCGCCGGCCCGAGCGGTCGACGAAGATGCCCATCTGGTAGTTGTAGAGGGCAGTGACGCCGCACTCGATTTTCGGCGAACGGGCGTCGAGGACGGCGGAGTGGTAATCGCCCCACTGGCCAGCCGGCTGCGCACCTGCATCGATGGCCATGCGCAGGCCCTCGCCCGTGTTGTAGCGGCTGCCACGGAGGATGAGCGAATCGGCGTACCGGCCGAGGTAGCGCACGCGCATCTCGACGTTCGCCTGGAAACCGCCGCAGGCCAGCACAACGCCACCGCGAGCAAGGATGTCGGTGACGCCCTCGGGGCCTCGAGCGCGCACGCCGGCGACGGAACCGTCGTCACGAACGATGAGGTCGACCGCGCCGGTTTCGTAGGCGACCACCCCGCCCGCGCCATCGAGCCGCCGGTAAAGCAGGTCAACGAGCCCCTGGCCGCCGGACTTCGGGCTGCGACGGTAGCCAGCGGTGTGCGGGTAGCCAGCTTCCCACTCGAGGCCCATCGCGGTCAGCCAGTCGGCGGTCTGGCGGGCGTTTTCGCACAGCGTGCGCACGAGGTCCGGGTTGGCGCGGCCGCGGGAGATGCGCATCAGGTCTTCGAACATGTCGTCGACCGTGTAGTCGCGGACGCCGAACTCGTCGGCTTCGTGGGGAAACCGCATCTGCGCGTCGGCGAAGCGAGTGTTGCCACCGCGGCCCTCCGGGGGCGCTTTCTCGATGAGGATGACGTTTGCGCCGCTCTCGCGGGCCGAAAGCGCCGCCGACAACCCGGCAATGCCGCCGCCGACAACGAGTACGTCCGTTTCGTAAGAGGCGGCTGCACCGGGAGAACCAACGGGTACTGGCATGCGCGACATTAGGGACGAGCGCCGGGCAAGACGCAATCGCCCGCAGCGGCGATTCGGCACACGCCCGCCCGGCACGGTATGGTTAAAGGGCCTTGGAACGCTCGTTTTTCGATGACCACGTGCCCACGCGGTTCGCCGCAAAGTGCGCCTACCTCCAGATGACCATGGGCAGCCACCGGCTCGGCCAGGGGCTCATCAACATCTGCCGGCACGTCGTCCGCGACGGTTCGGAGTGCGTCGGGCCGTTCCTCGATGACACCGAGACGACGTGCGGGCTGTGGGAGCCGCGCCCCGACGCAGCGAAGACGGCCGCGCGCGAACAGGCGCGCTGACGCTACGTCCCGGTGGTCAGCGAAACGCTGATGACCTCGCGGTCGATGCCGCCGAGGCGCCGCTTGTACTCCTCTTCGCCGCGCAGGAAGTCGAACCGTCGCTGGCCGCGTTCAATGCCATCGCGGATGCCGTGCGCCTTGCTGATGAGCCCGGCGGCGAGGTGGGCGAACGCGGGGTCGTAGCCGCTGTTATAGAGGTAGGTCACGCCGCCGAGTTCGAAACCGAAGGTCATGGCGACTGGCACGGCATCGAGCGAGAGCGTCGAGAGGCGCGCCATGCCGAGTCCGGCGAAGGTCGCGCCGAGATCCCGGAAGAACGCTTCCATCCGCGGGGTGAGGAACTCGTCCTTATCGCCGCGGCTGATGCGCATCAGGTGGAAGAGGCCATCGAGGGCGGCCGAGACGTCGTCAACAGTGGTGGCGCTGGTGAAGCTCACCTCGCCGGCGGCTTCGAAGTTCCGCATCTTGCGGCGCAGTTCGTGGCGGTCCTTCTTTGAGAGCGCCGCCACGTACTCCTCGAACGAACCGGGAAGGTCAACGCCGGGGCAGACGGCTTCGTGCGCGCGTTCAAAGCGCCAGCCGCCATCGGCTGAGGCCGTTTCGAAGACGGCAACGAGGGGCGAATCGGCTGGCAGTCCCCAGAGGTTGAGCCGCCCGGTCATATCCTCGCGGAGCCACTCGAGCACCCCTGCTGCGACGGCGCGCTCCTCGCCGGGAACAGCGAGGGGTCCGGCGTAGTCGCGGACGTTGTGGTCGCCGAGTTCGCGCGCGCCGTCGCGGCCCATGTCCAGGGCCGCGACACCGATGAGGGCGGCTTCGCGGCGCACAGCGAGGAACACCGGCGACGACTCCTGCCCGAAGTTGCGCAGCCAGACGCGATGCCACGCCGGATGGAGGAACGGACTCGCGCCGGGAGTGGCCGCGTGGAGCGCCGCCCACTCTGGTTCGAGCGCGTCAAAGTCTTCGGACGTGATGAGCGGGAGGTCGGTCACCGGGGAGTCCTGGCCGCCACGCTTCAGCGCTCCATCGC
>JBDHWA010000028.1:0-12015 GCA_039809945.1 Dehalococcoidia bacterium
CGCAGACGACAGCAACCTGGCCCGCGGGAGGTGGCGGGGGTGGCGCACCGCCACCCGTACCCCGACCAGGAGTTGTGCCGGTTGTTGTCGTTCCCGCCGAAGGGAACGTGATGCGTTCGGACTTCGTTGTCGAGCGGCAGAGGGTCTGGTTGCAGGCAGTGAACGAGATGCTGGCGGGCGAATCGGAGGGGAACGCGTAAATGAATGCGTTCGAACCCGAAAAGTCCGAGATGACTTTGCCGTTGAGGCTCCAGCGGGTGGTCGTGTACGCCCCATCGACGGTTGCATCGCAGATGAATGTGGCCTGCTTGGGGGACGCCTGGTAGAGCGTCGAGCAGTTCAGGATGAGCTCTTTGGGCGGCTCGATAGGACCCGTCGCTGGCGGGGGCGTGATACCTGGTGGAAGCCCCGGGCCCTGGCCCGGCGGCCGTTGCAGGCGCTGGATGGGTTCGCCCGGGCTGTGGGCGAATTTCAGCGGGGTCGCCAGGATGAACGACCCGAAACCGACGATGATGTTGTCTTCTTCGTTCGGCAACCCCGGCGCGAAGCGTATCGGGTCGCCTAATTCGAAGCCGGAGTTCGTTGCCACTTCGACCCGCGTCTGGCCTGGTTCAGCCGGGAGGGTCATCGCGGTGCGCTGTTCGACGAACGGCGTGCCAGTCGGGGTTGGTGAGGGCTGCGCGGCCGGAGTCTGCGTGACTTCGTCGTCTGGGCCGCCGCCGCTGCCCCCCGCAGGGCTCGGGGTGCCGCTGGGCTGCGGTGTGCCGTTCGTGGCGATCTGCACGACGGGCTTGTCGGCGCTCGGGTCATAGCTCAGATCGGCGATGGTGCCTTCCCCACCCTGGATGGTGGAGATGGTCGACTTGCCGTCTTTTGCATAGGTGTGGATGTCGACGGAAGCCGGCTGGTCTCCGGTCCCGATAATTTCGACCTTGTAATCGTCCTTGCTGCCGGGAAGCGTGATCTGGTTGGTGCCGGCGTCGGCCGGTGGCGCTTTTTCGATGCAGGTAGGGTCGCGCCAGGCTTTCTTCGTCGAGATCGAGGCGCCCGGGATCTGGTTAATCGCGTTGCTTGCGCTCAGTTCGGTCCCCGTGCCTGTGGCAACAACCCGGCCGTTCTTGTCGGTGATTTTGAACTTCACGTCGGCTGGGGCCGTGATGACGACTGCGCTGAGGTCGGTGCTGGGCTCGAAGTGGACCGAACTGCGCACCTTCCCGGCATAAACGTCGAGGGTCTTGCGGTCGCGATAGAACGGGTCGTTGATGAGGATCTGATCGCCGTCGAGGCCCACTGCGGCGATCCAGTGGCCCGGAACTTCGAGAATCACAGGCCGGCCGGCCTTCAGTTCGGACTTGATGTCCTCTTCCGAGCCGCTGCCCGTGGAGACGAACCGAATCGTGCGCGCGTTCGGGTTGACCTTCGCGATTTCGCCTGAAAGCTCGTTCGCTGCAGACCAGATGACGTCGCCATAGATGTAGCCGCGACTGACCCAGCCGCGGTCGGTCTTCCTCGCGTTCCCGTTGAACCAGTCGTTCAACGTTTTCGGACTGAGCGGCTGACCATCCGGCATGTCCAGGAGGCCGTAGAGGGCGAGCATGACCGAGACGGAGGTCATCGCGCAGCCGCATTGTTCGATTGTGGTGCCGCACCAGTCGCGCCCGGCGGGCAGTTCGGTCGAGCGGGCGTATTCCTGGTTGCCCCAGCGCGGGTCGTTCTGGGCGAAGAAGGGCGCGCCGTTCTTGTCCACTTCGCCGAAGAGGGGCCGGCCGCCGTCGGTTGGCCCGACAACGGTGGCGTTGGCGATGGGTTGCGACCGGGCGGCCTTCGCGTTTTTCTGGTCCTGTTTTGCTTTGGCGTTGGCGTCTTCACAGAGGTGGACGCCGGCGTATGGGTCTTCGGCGCTGGCGGTCTTCGTGCCGCTCCCGTCGGTGATGATGAGCACCGCCGCGAGGGTGGCCAGCAGCACCACGACCGCGACGGCATACATCATGGGGAGCTTGAACCGCTCGAGCGGCGGGTTGGTGGCCAGCTGACCGCGCGCGGTCACTTCGGCCCCAGAGGCTGAGTGTCCGACGACGTCGAACGGGAGCGGGATGGCCGGGCCGAACCATTGCGGCTTCTTTGCGACGGTCAGCCCAACCGTTGCCTTTTGACCCGGCTGGAGTTCAACCGCAGGAACTTCGAATGCGTAGTCGAACGCCTGCTCGTCGTCGCGGCCGGCCAGGTCGTAGCGCACAGTGTCGTTGCCCTTGTTCTCCGCGATGACGGTGAACTTTCGGCGGCTGCGAATCGCTGCGAGCGAGAGGGTCACGGCTTCGAAGGGCCGAACCTCGAACGTACCTTCGGCTTCCACTCCCTCCTCGTATTCGCGAGAGGCGACTGAAACGGTGAACGAGTACTCCCCGGCGAGGGAGTCGGCGGTCCGCGGCGGATGCAGGGCCAGTGGGATGTCTGCGCGCTCACCAGGGAGGAGAGAGAACTCCGGCCGGTCGACTGAGTACCACGCCGGCGGCAGGTCAGTCACCTCTACCCGGACCGAGTCGACCACATGCCCGCGATTCACGACTGAGACCGTTGCCGAGACACTCTTCCCGGGATCGACCGCAATGGCGGGCGAGGTCAGAACCAGGGCGAGGCCCGGGGGCGCCTCAGGAGGGGCTTCCGTGGTAGGAGTTCCAGCGTCAGCTCGTTGTGCACGTTCGACAGTTTCGGCGTCGAGGTAGCGCGCTTCGAGGTCGCCGAAACGCAGCGTGGCCCCCGGTGCGACGAGATGGCGCACGCCTGGTTCGAGGCGAACGCCATCGACGAAGGTCCCGCCGACGCTCCCGAGGTCTTCGATCAAGAGGCGGCCCGAATCGATCGTCAGGCGCGCATGGCGCCTGGCGATGGAGAAGTCATCGAGGAAGATTTGCGAGCCTTCGCCGCGGCCGAGGATAGCCGACGGCAAATCGAGGCCGTACTCCTTGAGCACGCCTTCGCGCGGGGTAACCTGCAGGGTCCCGAATTTCAACGGGTTGCCCTCTTCGCGGCAAGAGTGCGGCACATCGTGCCACGCAGAATAGCCTCCGCTGCGAGCGCAGGCCATTCGCGCGTGTCTGCCGGCCGGTTGCGGCGTGACACCTTTACCGTTTTGTTCGGCTCATTGGGGCGTTGCCACTACCCAGGGGACCTGTCCCGTCCCCTGAACTGCTACCCAATAGACAGCGCCTGCCGTGAACTGGCTGAAATCGCTGGCGCCGGGGATGCCTTCGGCGCCGGTGAAGTACGCCTTCCAGGCCGCTTCAGAAGCGTCCCAAAGGAACACCGCGGTAATCCGTTGCGACAGGTCGGCTGCGCCCGGGACCCCCGTCCCGCGAATAGCGTCACTCACGGCGACGTTCGAGCCGCCGGTCCATGTCAGAAGTGTCCAGCGGGCGGAGAGGGTGTAGGTTGTGGTGCCGCCGGGGCCGGGCGCTGGCGGGGCGGTGCCGCCGCCTGGCGCATTCGGGCTGACGTACGTGAAGTTCGGCACGATGTCGCTGGTGCCGTTCGCTGTAGTCACGCTGATGACGGTAGGCCCGGAGATGTTGGCTGGCGCCGTCACGGTCAGCGAACTGTCGTTCGTCACGGTGCAGGTGGACGCTGGTACGGCGCCGAATTTGACCGAGCCCGGACAGACGGCGCCGCTCAGGCCCAGCCCGGTGATGGTCACCTCGTACCCTCCGAACGTCGAGCCGGAGTTCGGAGTGACCTGAGTGATCTTCGGTGTCGAAGCCACGTACAGGAACTTCGCCGTTGGGCTCACCGGGCTCACGTCGGCGCCCCTCGTCACGCGAATGTCCGTCGGGCCAGCCGTTGGGTTCGGCGGCGATAGCACCGTGATCTGGGTTGCGCTGTTGATGTTGAACGATGTTGCCGGCGCCGAGCCGAAGTTGATCGTGAGCGGAGCGAGGAAGTTCTTCCCCGTGATGACGACGATGGTCCCGCCGGTCGTGGGCCCGTTGTTCGGGTTCACCGAATCGACAATGGGGCCATTCGTGTACGTGAACAGGTCATCCGGGACTTGAGTGCTCGTCCCGGAGCCCGTGCGAACCTGTACGTGATAGGCGCCGGCCGTCTGAGCCGGCGTCACAGCCGTGAGCGTTGTCGTATCGACGAACACGGGCGTGACCAGCGCGTTGCCGATGATCACCTGCGACGCGGTGGTGAAGTTCGTTCCCTTAATCACGATGGCCGTCCCACCGGCCGGAGGGCCCGCGTTCGGCGTCACGCCTGTGACGGTTGGGCCGTCGTACTGGAACTGCGTTTGCGGCCCGGCTGCGGTGACATTCGTATTGACCGTCACCGACACGTTCACGATCCCGGTCCCTGCGGGCGCCACGGCGACAATCGAGGTCTCGGTGATCTGGTTGGTGAACGCCTGGATGTCGCCGAACTTCACGATGGCGCTCGCAGCGAAACCCGTGCCAGTGATGGTTACGACCGTGCCGCCCCCTGACGGACCGTGCGACGGCGAGAGCGAGGTAATTGCCGGGCCGACGGTGTAGGTGTAGTTCGCTTCGCTGCGGAAGTCGCTTGTGCCCGACACCGGGTGAACGATGGTGACCTGTTGGACGCCGGTCCCCGGGGGTGCGACGGCCTGGATGAGCGTGTCGCTAATCATCGTGAACTGGGCCGCATTGCCGCCGAACTTCACGGATGTCGGCTGCTGAGACCCGACGAAGAACCCGGAGCCCGAGATGAGCACCGTCGTGCCACCGGCCTGGGGGCCGAAGTTCGGGCTGAGGTTGGTGATGACCGGGACGCCCTGGTAGTTGTAGCGCGAAGCGGGCACCGCCGGGGAGTACTTGGAGACCCCGTCATAGACCACCACGTCCACGAAGCCGGACAGGTGCGCGGGCGTCGTCACGCGGAACTGGTTGGGCTGAGTGGTGAACTTGCAGCTTGTCACCTGGGTTCCGCCAAAGGTGACCAGGTTGACCGGGCAGTCGGTGTCAGCAGCGCCGGACGGGAACTTGGTCCCTGAGACGATGACGCTCGTCCCGCCCGTTGGCGGCCCCTTCTGTACCGACAGCCCGGTGACTGTAGGGCCCGTCGTGAAGACGAACTGGTCTGCAGGCACGCGTGGGCTGAGGAACGTCGAACTCGGCACCTGCGGAGGCGTGGTATCGACCTTCACGCGCACGTCGTACGTCGAGTTCAACTGGTTCGGGTAATTGAGGACGTAGTCGGCCCCGAGGGTTGGAACCCGGACGTACATCAGCGTTGGCGAAATGACCTGTACTTCCGTGCCCGGGACCGCCACAGATGTCTCGAGGTTGCTCGCGAAGAAACCCCAGAACTCGACGGCAACGGTGGTCGACTGGATGGTTGCGCCCTGGACGATGAAGTTCTCGCCCGTGATGGTCAGGATCGTGCCCTCACCGGCATAGGTGCCGCCGCTCCCCGGTGTCACCGAAAACACTCGCGGGGTGCCGCTGCCGAGCAAGGTGATCGGTGCTGTGGTGCGGCCGTTCAGAGGCAATTGCCCGCCGCCCGACACGCTGAGGATGGTCACCTGGATAGTTCGATCTGCGAATTGTTCCTTGTTGAGCGTCTGGATCATGACGGACTTCGAACTGAGGTTGGAGCCAGCCGGGAAGGTGATGAGCTTGGTTGCTTCGGCCGAGGGGATGTCGAACTCGGTCACGCCATCGACGGCGAGGATTACCTGAACGTCCTGTGTCAGCGTCCCGCCGTCGGTGCGGACAACGGTGACCTGCACCGCGGTGCCTTCGTTGGTCGAATAGGCGGTTTTATCGAGTTGGAATACGCCCTCGCCGGCGGCGCGCGCAGGCGGCGCCGCCTCCTGTGCGACAAGCGCGAACGCCGCAACCGCGAGGACGGCAGCCAGCCCACGCCACAACCACCCAGCCTGCCTCCCGGCTCGTCCTCGCACGTTCAACGGTCGACCCCCGCCTTCATTGTCCAAAGCGCGGCGCCCGGCCTTGCCGGGCATCGATGGCTCAACGGGTGACACGGGGATTTGGGCGGGGGCGCGGCATACCTCGAGACGCCCGCGTTGAGCACGGCGGATGATACGAGCGCACCGGGATCCCCGTCATAGCCGTTGCCGTGATATTCCCCTTGAGAGAGCCCCGGATTGGCGTCACTTACGGCGAAATCAGATTCAATTTCCGCCCGTGCGGCTCCCTCTGTGAAGATTTCGGCGGTGACCAGCAGCGTGAGGATCCCGGACCGCCGCTATACTCGCGGCATGCTCTTCCTCGACTCTCCCGAACACGCCGCTTTCCGCGCCGAGTTGCGCCGATTCCTCGCTGCTGAACTGCCCGAAGAAGCCTGGAACATGCGCAATGACCGGGACTTCGTAAGCGATGAGGACGCCGCCTTCACCCGCGCGTTTCGCAAGAAGCTGGCGGCCCAGGGATGGCTCACCATGGGCTGGCCGAGGGAGTTCGGCGGCGCCGGCGCCAGCTACATGACCCAGACGGTCTACATGGAGGAGATGAGCGCGGCCGGTGCGCCTGGCGCGTACGACCAGGGGGTCTGGCTCGCCGGCCCGGCGATCATGATGCACGGCACTCCCGCCCAGCAGGAACGCTGGTTGCCCGCCATGCGTTCGGCCGACGTTCACTGGTGCCAGCTCTTTTCCGAACCCGGCGCGGGGTCCGACCTTGCCTCGCTCCAGACTCGCGCGGTCCGGGACGGCGATGAGTACGTCATCAATGGCCAGAAGATCTGGACGAGCGGGGCGCTGGAGGCGGACTGGGGCATCCTCCTCGCCCGCACAGACCAGGAGGCGCCGAAGCACCGGGGCATCAGTTACTTCATGCTCGACCTGCGGACGCCGGGAGTCACCGTCCGGCCGCTGGTCAACATGATGGGCAGTCACCACTTCACCGAGGTCTTCCTCGAAGACGTGCGTATCCCCGCAGATTGCCTGATCGGCGAGGAGAACCGTGGCTGGTACATCGCGACGACGACGCTCGACCAGGAGCGGAGCTCCATCAATCGCGTGGTGATGACGCGCAGCACCCTCGCCGCGCTCATTGACTACGTGAAGGCCACACCTGCGCTGCGGGCGCGGGCGGAGATTCGCCATGAGCTGGCGGAGCGCCACCTCGAGTTCGAAATCGGCCGATGGCTCTGCTACCGGGTCGCCCAGATGCAGAGCGAAGGAAAAGTCCCGAACTCGGAGGCCTCGGTCTCAAAAATCTTCGGCACTGAGTTGCAGCGGCAGATGGGGATCACCGGCCTCCGTGTCATCGGGTTGCCGGGGACGATAGAGCCGGGTTCGACGTACGCCCCGTTGCGGGGCCAGGTCGAACGGTGGGCGATGGCGGCGCCAAGCTACACCGTTGCTGGCGGAACGAGCGAAGTGAACCGGAATATCGTCGCCACCCGCGGACTCGGCCTCCCGCGCGCCTGACTTGCGCGGCAGCGCGCTCCGTTCGACGCTTCCTGCAATGTCCGAGAATACCTACCGCACCGACGGGACCATCGATTCGTTCGAGAACCAGTTCCCGGAACGGGACTATGAGATCGAGTTCACCGCCTCGGAGTTCACCAGCGTCTGCCCGATGACCGGACAGCCGGACTTCGGGACGATCATCATCACGTACACGCCGGACCGGCGCTGCATCGAGCTGCGCAGCTTCAAGTTCTACCTGCAGACGTACCGGAACCGCGGCATCTTCTATGAGAACGTGGTGAACACCATCCTCGATGACATCGTGGCGGCGATTCAGCCGCGGTCGCTCATCGTGACCGGCGAGTTCAACACCCGGGGCGGTATCTCGGCCCGGATCAGTGCGGTGCACACGGGGGAATGACGATGCCCCCTACGCGTGGCCAGTCGTAGACTCGCCTGCGAGGTATCGAACCAATGGCAGTGAAGGCCGACCCCGGCGGGTTTCCCCAGCGCAAGACCTCTGAATCCCGCTGGGTGACCGCCGCCCAGATGCGCGATGTCCAGCGCATCGCCCAGGAGGAGTTCGGCATCGATATCCTCCAGCTCACGGAGAACGCCGGCCGTTCGGCCGCCACGCTCGCACTGGCGATGCTCGGCGGCAAAGGCCGCGGCCAGCGTGTCGTCATCCTCTGCGGCAACGGGAACAAGGGCGCGGCAGGGCTCGCCGCGGCGCGCCATCTTTCGAACTGGAGCGTGCGCGTCGACCCGATTGTCTCCGGTGTCGAAGAGGAGGCGGGCTTCACCGTCCGCCGGCAGCTTCAGATCCTTCGCCAGTCTGGGATCATCGAGCCGCGCGATATGGAATCGAGCGAGATCACGGTCGAGGACCAACTCGCCGAGAGCGACCTCGTTATCGACGCCCTGGTCGGCTATGGGCTCGAAGGGCCGCCCCAGGGCATCGCTGCCGCGGTCGCCCAACTCGCCATCGACGCGAAACGGCCGACCCTGGCGCTCGATGTGCCGACCGGGGTGAACGCGACGACCGGCGAGGTCAGCAGTCCAGCAATCAAGGCCTGCACAACGCTGATGCTCGACCTCCCGAAGAAGGGCGTCCTCCAGGACCAGGCCCGGAATCACGTCGGCGAACTCTTCCTCGCTGACCTTGGAATCCCGGTCGGCGTGCCCGAGCGGATGGGCATCCCGATGGGCGGGCTCTTCAGCGAGGGCCCGATCGTGCGCCTCCGGCGGTAATCAATCAGCGGCGCTGAGCGGTTCGCCCCAGCCGGCCCCGTAGCGTGCGAAGAACTCGTCGGCGGTCATCCCGAAGATGTGGATATCCCAGAAGCGCCCGGCGGTGAACTGCGCTTCCCGAAGCACCCCTTCGAGGGTCATGCCGAACTTCCGGTGCATCGAGAGCGACCGCCTGTTGAACGCATACACGTATGCCTGGACCTTGTGGAGCCTGAGTTCGCCGAAAACGTATCGGCAGACGATGGCGATCGCTTCTTCCGCGTAGCCGTTTCCCCAGTGCTCTCGCGCCAACGCGATGCCGTATTCGAACCCGAACCGGCGATGGTCGGCGCGGTAGTTGAACGAACCCACCGGTTCGCCGTCCAGGGTCTCGATGATGAACCGCTGGTTCCACGGGTCCAGCGGTTTGGCCGATTCTTCGCGGGCGAACGCCCTGGCAGCTTCTTCGCCTTTCGGGGCCCAGATCTGCCAGCCGAAACGGCCGGCGTCGCTGTCAGTGTCCCAGCGAGCGAAGTGCTCCCAGTCGTCTGCGCGCACGCCGCGAAGGCGAACCTTCTGTCCTTCAAACATGTCATGACTCATTGCCGTCACTGTAACGCACCGCCGTGACACACCCCGCAGGCCGGTGCCACACTCCGGGCGTGACTCGTTCCCGACGTTTGTGGCTGGCTTCCCTGTTGGTGGCCTGTGTGTTCGCCAGCGGGGTGGTCCCGGGGTCGCCTCAGGCTCGAGCGGACAACGGAGCGCCCGCGATTCGCGAGCAAACGATCGACATCGTCCTGCCGGGGCCGGTCTTCGGCCACATCACGATGTACGCGCTCGACGAACCGGGGGTCGCGATCGATGAACGCCTTGCCGAAGGCCGGGCGGCGATGCTTGCGCGCTTCCCCGGCGCCGTCGAACTCGATCCCGGGCAAGTCTCCGCGCAGTTCCGGCTCTTCGGCGTTCGCTGGCCGCAGCCGTCGGCCAGCTGGCTCTACAACCCGGCGGGCTCGACTCCGGCCATGGACCCGAAATCGGCCATCGAAGCAATCACCCTCGGCGCTGCCGGCTGGGACAACGCAGGCGGCAGCGGATTCCATTTCGACTACCTCGGCGACACAGATATCCCGACAGGTTGCAACGGCGACGTGAGCAGCTACGGCCCGGACGGCGTCAACGCCGTTGGCTGGGGCCACATCGTTGGCGGGTACCTCGGGTACTCGTGTTACTGGCGGGGCACGAGCCTCGTGGAGAACACCCCGTATTTCGCCATGCAGGAGTTCGACATCGTCTTCGAACCGCAGTTCCCGTATTCGGCTGCCATGCTTCGCGCCCTGGCGCTGCACGAGTTCGGGCATTCGCTCGGCCTCGACCACACCGAGCCAGCGCTCTGTCCCGGGCGGGCGATGTGCGGCGGCAACGATGCGCTGACCTACATCTCGCCGCGGCAGGACGACATCAACGGCGTCATCGCCCTCTATGGCGTGGCCCCGCCGCCGCCAACGGTGCCGCCGGTGCAGCGTCCCTACCACGTCACCGGGCCGCTGGTCGCCCGGGATTAGGCTGTGCTCGCTTGTTCGGCAGGATTCCTTAACACTTCTGCCCCTATTGAGGGCCGGATCGCGGGCGTATATTCCAGTAGAGGACGGGTGAACAGTGCGCTTCCCACTTCGACGACAGCAATCTGAAGAACTGGCGCACACGCCGGAGGCCTCGCCGCAGGCCGCGCAGGACCCCATCCCGTTCCCGCCGCAACACGCTGCCGGTGAGCAGTACGCGGGCACCTGGGACGAATTGCTCCACGGCCGGACCCGGAATGAGCCTCGCATGCGCGGCCAGATGACCTCCTCTGACGCTCGCGCCGAACGGCTGGTCCGCCAGGTCCGAGGGGACGTCGCCGCTCTCCAGAAGACGCTTGCCGCCCTCGCAGAAGCTCACGATGAGATGCTCGAAGTCGGGCCGTCAGCCGTCGCCGCGAACCCCGAGGCCGCGCTCGCGCTGCCGCCGGCGGTCCTTGTTCGCGCCGTCATTTCGGCCGAAACCGAGAACCGGAAGCTACGCAAGCGTGCAAAAAAGGTCCAGGCGCGCCACCAACAGCTGCGCGAACGGATGCATGAACTGCAACTCTCCGAGGCTGCGCGGGCGAGCCGCCTTCAAACACTCGAAGACGTTATCGCGGCGCTCCACGGGAACCTGCAGGACCTCCGCCAGGAGCGCGAGTTCCTTCGTCATTGGACGCCCCCGCAGTTGCCGCCCGGCTCGGATCGGGCGTGATTCGCCTCCCGGCGCCTTCGAACGCGGAGCTTGCCGCCGAGATCCGGCTCGTCCGCGAGCAAGCTGCTGCACGGGTCAGCGAAGTTGACCTCCTCGTTGCCGCACTCCGGGATCACATCGCAGACCTCCAGGCTGAACGCGACTTCCTCCGGGCCGAACTCGCGCGCGCCCATGAGGCGGTGCGGGTGGCGAACAGCAGCTGGATGCAGCGCGGCCAAAAGTCGAACCGATGATCGCCGCCGGATGACGGCGAGGCGGAACGTGCACTAAGCTCCTCCCTTCTCTGGAGGCGCCCTATGCCCGTTGTCCTTGTCCATGGAAACCCTGAAACCGCAGCTATCTGGGACGAACTCCGCAAGGAACTCGGCCGGGATGACGTGATCGCCCTGTCTCCCCCGGGGTTCGGTGCGCCTGTCCCGGAAGGTTTCGGGGCAACGTCCGATGACTACCTGGCGTGGCTGGTGTCTGAACTCGAAGCAATCGATGGGCCGATCGACCTCGTCGGGCACGACTGGGGCGGCGGGCACACACTGCGGGTCGCCATCGAACGCCCGGACCTGATTCGAAGCTGGTGCACCGACATTGCGGGGGGGTTCGACCCCGAGTACGTGTGGCATGACGCCGCCCAGGCGTGGCAAACGCCGGAAGTCGGCGAGGCTGCTGTCGCCGGGATGGCGGCTGCACCGGTCGAAGCGCGGACGGCCCAGTTCCAGTCGCTCGGCATGAGCCCGGCGGTGGCAGCGAATGTGGCCGCCGCTGTCAACGCCGAAATGGGCCGCTGCATCCTCGCGCTCTACCGGTCAGCCGCGCAGCCGCGACTTTCCGAAATTGGCGCCGAAGTTGGCAAAGCAAAGGCGCGGCCCGGGCTCGTGATCATCGCGACCGAGGACCACTACACCGGCGGCGAAACCCTCGCCCGCCGCACGGCCGAACGTGCCGGCGCGAAGGTCGCGATGCTGAACGGGCTCGGCCACTGGTGGATGTGCCAGGACCCGAAACGCGGCGCGGCCGCGCTCAGCGACTTCTTCGCGGGGCTGGCCTGACGCGTCGGCGACAGCGGCTCAGCTTCGGAAGAGCCAGCCGAGGTCGTGCTCCTCGCCCATAGCGGGCGTCACTGC
>JBDHWA010000029.1:0-11958 GCA_039809945.1 Dehalococcoidia bacterium
TAACGGAGGCTACAGGCCGAGGCGGCGGTCGTTCTCGGCCCAGGCGACATCGTTCAGCGCCATCAGCCCGCCCGAGACGAGCGAATGCCCGCCGAGGAGCACCGGGATAGGCGCTTCGGCTGCCGCCCGGGTGAACCGCCGCAGGAACGGCTCTTCGATTGCCTCCCAGGCGAGGAGGTCGCTCTGGAAGCGGTCCTCGCGGGAGGGTTCGATGCCCAGGTGCGCCTCGATGACGCGGGTGTCGATGACCGCGCCATCGCCCAGTTCGGCCAGCCGGTGGAAGAACCGCTCGACGCCGACCTCTTCGATGAGGAAGCCGAGGATGCTGCGCGCGCGGTAGCCCGGGGGCGCCGTCGCCAGCCCGCGCTCTTCGGCGAAGAGCCGCACTCGGCATGCGGTTTCGCGCTCGAGGTACTGCCACGCCTGGCTGCCGCCAACGCGCCCGGCGACCACCACCTGCATCGTCCGGTCGCAGAGCAGCGGCATGAAGGCCCGGTAGCGTGCAGCTGCTGCGGCTGCTGGTTTCGCTGCTTCGGCCAGTTCCGGCGTGAGCCCTTCGCAGAGCGAAAGCACCGCCAGGTCGCTCGGCGTGTCGAGGTCGAATTGTGTCGCGGTTGTCCGCGGGAGGATGACCGAGGCGAGGCCCGCATCGTCGCGCAGCCGCCGCGGCAGCAGGTTGTCCCGCCCGAACTCCCCGCATCGTTCGATGGCGTCGCCCGGAGTCCATGCGGTCAGGTCGGCCGAGAAGAAGTTATTGGTGACGAAGCGCGGGTCCCGCGCTTCCAGCTGTTCCACCACGAGGCGGAACTCATCGAGGCCGAGCAGCGGCACCGAGCCGGAGCCCATGGTGGCCGGCTTTTGCAGCCCATACCGCGCGACGATGCTCCGCAGGCGTGCGGCGAAGTCGAATGGTTCGCCCGGCTGGTCGGGGTCGATGAGCAGGCCGGGGAGCACTGGAGCGAACTCGCCTGGCTCGCTGGTCGCGATGATGACGGCTTCGAAGCCCGCCGCGAGGGCTGCCTGCGCCGTGTTCCGCGCTGCGGCGACGCGGGCGGCAGCGAGCATGCGCTCCGCCGGGCCATCACCCGTGCCGCCGTGGAAGATGACCAGCACCGGGCGTTCGAACATGCTGACAGCGTAATGTTCGGCCCTGCTGGGCGCATGCCGGCGGCGCGGGCCGACCGGCGCGCGCTGCGGTCACCTGCCTATACTGGTGGTGTGGTACAGGCCGAATACCCACCGGTGATCGAAGGCGACGGGCTCGAACTCCGTCCCTGGGACGAGGACCTCGCGGCACAGATGGCGAAATGGGGCATTCGTGGCTTCCCTTACCACGCCTTCGATCTGGGCTACCTGAAAGACCCTGCCCGGCGCGCGTCGGCCATCGCCGGGTTCCGGGAAGAAGGCCCCCACCGGCACTTCGTGGCCGTCGAGGACGGCACAGCAGTTGGGCGTGTTTCGGTGAATTTGCGAGACCCGGCGGGCTGCTACCTCTGGTCGGTCCACGTCGCCCCGGAGCACGAGCGGCGCGGCGTGTGCCGCAGGATGCTCGCTGCGCTCATGACTTACCTCGAACGGCACGGCACGTGGCCCGGGTTCATCCTCACCAGCAACAGCTTCGCCGAGCACGCACACCGCGCGTACCGGGCGCTCGGTTTCGAAATAGCCGAGATTCGCTGGCACTTCGACCGCGAAATCGCCGAGGAACTCTGGCGCGTCAGCCCCGAATTGCGCGAACCAATCGCCCGCCACATCCGCTTCCAGGACGGGCGCTGGCAGGTGCGGAACTTCGTGATGCGGCGGGAGCCGGGCACGCCGATGATTACCCGGGACACGGGCCGCGCGCTCCGCGCCTGAGTATTTCAGGAAGCTGGCGCGGCGTTGCGAGCCAGCGCCACAGTGATATTGTCCGGGCCGCCAGCCTCGTTCGCGAGTTCTACCAGCCGCTGGGCCACGTCCTCCACGTTCGGCCGCGCCACGATGGCCGCGAGTGCGGCATCCTCCACCGGACCGAAGAGTCCGTCGCTGCAGGCGAGCAGCGTTTCGCCGGGGCCGAGGGTGAATGGCCCCGCGATGCCGGCTTCCACTGCCGCTTCGAAGCCGACCGTGCGCGTCACGACGTTCCGGTAGGGGTGATGACGCGCACTCTCCGCGTCAAGCACACCTGCATCAACCTGCTCCTGCACCCACGAGTCGTCACGGCTCAGCTGGCGAAGCTCGCCCCCCGAGTGCAGGTAGAGGCGGCTGTCACCGATGTTGAGCCACCAGTACTCCGTTTCCTTCAGCAGGGCGAGAACCAGCGTGGTTGCCGCACCCGTCGCGCCGAGCGTCTTCGCCTCCGCGCGGATGCTCCAGTTGACCCGGCGCACCGTTTCCCGTAGTCCGCGCTCCGGTCCGCTGGCCGTGACGAGTGGCCCCAGTTCGAGCGCGAGGAGTTCGATGGTTCGCCTGCTCGCCCAGTCGCCGCGCGCGTGCCCGCCCACCCCGTCGGCCACGGCAATGAGGGTCCAGCCATCGGCGCCTGCCAGGCTGCCCGCGAACACGGCATCCTCGTTTCGCCTCCGCCTGTGGCCGATATCCGAACGTGCTGCAAGTTCCAGGCGTTGCGTCATCGGCTGCTATTCTGCCTCGTCGGCCGCGCGCGCTGACAGCGCCGGCGCGATTCTTCGGCGATCGCGACATGATTTGTCGCGATGGAACGGTATCCATAACCCGTGGGCTCCATAAAGGAACTATCAAGGATTCGCCGACGCGACGATAACGGATGGAGCAGCTATCCTTATTCGTCTACGGTGCCCCCGGGATCGCACCGGGCGGGCACAGTCACCCCGCCAACAGTCCCGCCGGGGCCATCCCTATCTGGAGTCCAGGTCATGAAAGTCGTCTTTTTCGAAGACGTAGAAGGAACTGCGCAGGTCGGCGAAGTGAAGGACGTGAAGAACGGCTTCGCTCGCAACTTCCTGCTGCCTCGCGGCATCGCCGGCGCCACCTCGCGCGATAACCTGCAGCGCGCCAACTCGCTCGCGCAGAAGGAAGCCCGCCGCCAGGAGAAGCTCGACGCTGAGGCGCGCGGCATCTCCGGCAAGGTGGACGGCTACACCGTTACCATCGAGGCCCGGGTCGGTGAGACCGGCCACCTCTTCGGTTCCGTCACCAACCGCGACATTGCCGAGCAGCTCACCGCGAAGACCGGCGTCGAGGTCGACTCGAAGATCGTCCTCCTTTCCGAGCCGATTCGTGAGATCGGCCAGCGCCAGGTGAGCGTCAAGTTCACCCGCAATGTCATCGCCGAAGTCACGGTCGATGTCGTGCCGGATGAAGCATCCCGGCCGGTGGTCGAGAAGCTGCTTGCCGAGCGAGCTGCCCAGGCCGAACTCGAAGCGAAGCAGCTCGCCGCCGCCGCGAAGGCCCGCGAAGAGGCCGAAGCCGCCAGCGCCGAAGCAACCGAAGAAGCGGAATAACCGGGAAAGGAGGACCCAGGGACCGAGGCTGTTTGCTCCTCCGCCGTTGTTGGCGGACCCCGGTTTCCTCCTTACCTCATGGCTCTCTCGCATCTCGAACGTCTTCCCCCGCATGACATCGAGGCAGAGGAGGCTGTCATCGCCTCCCTCATGGTCGATCCCGAGGCCGTCCTGGCCGTGCATGGGATCGTCAAGGCCTCCGACTTCTTCCGCGAGAAGAACGGCTGGGTCTACGACGCCTGCATCGCGCTCTGGAACCGCGACGAGGTCATCAACCAGATCACCGTCGCGCACGAACTTGCTTCCCGCGATCAGCTCGAAGAGATCGGTGGCCAGGTCTTCCTCGCCGATGTGATCCGGCGGCTCCCCACGTCCATCGGCGCGGAGTTCTACGCCCGGATCGTCAAGCGCGACGCGATGTACCGCGGGCTGATCCATGCCGCTACCGGCATCCTCCAGATGGCCTACGAAGCGCCCGCCGACATCGACGGCGTGTTCTCCCGCTCCGAGACCTTGCTCCAGAAGCTCCGCGGCGGCGAGAACTTCCGCGACTTCGTCCACATCCGCCAGTTGCTCGATGCGTACCTCGACCAGGACCCGGACGAGATCGAGCGGATGGAACTGTCAGCCATTCGCACCGGCTTCAGCGACCTCGATACGCTGCTGAACGGCCTGAAGCGTTCCGACCTCGTCATCATCGGCGCCCGCCCGAGTGTTGGTAAGTCCAGCTTCGCGCTTGGCATCGCGCGAAACGCCGCCATCGAGCAGCGCGCGAACGTCGCCTTCTTCTCGCTCGAAATGTCGTCCGAGCAGCTGGCGATTCGCATGCTCTCGGCGGAGTCCGGCGTCGACAGCACGCGTCTTCGCCTCGGCCAAAACACCGAAATCGAAGAGCGCCGGGTGGTTGCGGCGGCCGCGCGCCTGTCGGAAGCGAACATCTGGTTCGATGACTCGGCGATGCTGACCGCCGCAGAACTGCGTGCGAAGGCGCGCCGCCTCGCCGGCGAAGCAAAGCAGCTCGACCTCATCGTGATCGACTACCTCCAGCTCATGCAGGGCGAGGGGAACAGCGGCCGGGAGAACCGCGTGCAGGAGATCAGCTACATCTCGCGCATGCTCAAGGGCCTCGCCCGTGAGCTCGACGTGCCCATCATCGCGCTCGCGCAGCTCTCCCGCGCCATCGAAAACCGCCACCCGCGCATCCCCCAGCTGTCGGACCTCCGCGACTCCGGCTCCATCGAGCAGGACGCGGATATCGTTATCTTCCTCAGCCGCGAAGAGCTTCATACGAGCCTCGAGCAATGGGCGCAGCAGCACCCGGACCTGCCCGAGAGCGCGTACCCGAAGGGTGTTGCGCGGGTCGATGTTGCGAAGCACCGCAGCGGACCGATCGGTGTCGTCGAGCTGCGCTTCCGGGACCGCCTGGCCAAGTTCGAGGACTGGGTATTGCGGACTGATGATGAGTGACGCCAGCGCTCCTGTGACTCGTCGCATCGTGCGAGGCCGGCCGTGAGCGACTTCGATGGCTTTCCCGGCATCGGCAAGGGCACGGTAGTCCCGAATCTGTTCTTCGCGGCAGTGTTGCCCGAGGTGCGCACCCCGGGTGCGCTCCTGGCGTTCCTCTGGGCGTCGCGGCTGCTGCAGGAGAAGCGCGGCGACACCCGCTTCGTCACCGCCGCCGAGATCTGGGCTCAACCCGCGGCCGATGAGAGCTTCACGAACCTGGCAGGCGGGGAAAAAGGACTGAAGGCCGGCCTCGCCGAGTGCGTCGAACTGCGGGCGCTCCTCGCCATCGGCCTCCGTTCCCGGGGCAACGAGGAACTGCTCTACGCGAGCAATGACCCCGCTTCGCGGCGCGTCATCGCCCGTGCGCGCGCCGGGGAGATTTCCCTGCGCCCGGACAGCATCGTCGTCCCGGTCGAACCGAAAGAGCGACGCCCGGGCATCTTCCGGCTGTACGAAGAGAACATCGGCACCATCACCGCGATGGTGGGCGAGCGCCTCCTCGAAGCGCAGGACCGCTACCCGGCGGACTGGATCGAAGACGCCTTCCGCGAGGCTGCCGAACTGAACGCGCGTAACTGGCGCTACATTGAAACTATCCTCAGGAACTGGGCCGAGGAGGGCCGTCCTCATGAAACGCCTGGGCGAGATTCTCTCGAAGACCGTAAACGAAAGTACCTCGGAGGAGCGCTCCGCCCCGGCAACTGAGTCAGCGCCAGCGGCCCCGGTCTGTCCCCTCTGCCAGGGCGCGGGATTCGTGCGCCGGGCGCTCCCGGTCGACCACCCGCGATTCGGCAAGGCCGAGCCCTGCCAGTGCGTCCTCGAAGAAGACCAGCACACTCGGCGGACCCGCCTCGAGCGCATGAGCCACCTCGGCGCGCTCACCCGCTTCACCTTCGCAAACATGGTCCCGGCAGGCCGCAACGACGATGGGGGCTGGTTCGAGCGTGCCTACGCCGCAGCGCGCGAATACGCCGCCAAGCCCGCCGGCTGGCTGGTGTTCACCGGTTCTTCGGGGAGCGGGAAGACGCACCTTGCCGCCGCCATCGCCAACGCCCGCATCGCTGAAGGCGAGCCCGTGCTGTTCATGGTCGTGCCGGACCTGCTCGACCTCCTCCGCGCGAGCTACGAACCGGGCGACGATGATATGGGCTTCGAGCAACTCTTCGACCAGGTTCGGAACGCGCCGCTGCTCATCCTCGACGATGTCGACACCGGCGCAGGCACGCCGTGGGCGCGGGAGAAGCTCTTCCAGGTGGTCAACCACCGCTTCAACGCCAGCCTGCCGACGGTGTTCACGACGACAACGCGGCCGCAACACCTCGACGAACGGCTGGCGACCCGGCTGCTCGACGAGATGCTCTCGCGCGTGCTTGTGCTCGATTCGGAGGTACGCGGGGGCTACAGCCAGGTTGGCGGCATGACCCGCGAGCGCATCAACGAACTCCAGTTCCGCACCTTCGACCTGCGCGTCCCCGGTCTGCACGCGGAAGAGCGGGAGTCGCTCGAATCAGCCTTCCGCGCTGCGATGGCCTTCGCCGATGACCCGCGGGGCTGGTTCGTACTGCAGGGCGCCAACGGTTGCGGCAAGACTCACCTCGCCTCGGCCATCGCGAACAAGGCGCTTGGCAACGGACAGGGGGTCTTCTTCGCGGTCGTACCCGACCTGCTGGATTCGCTTCGCGCCTCGTTCGCGCCCGGGAACGAAACCCCCTACGACGAAACATTCGACCGCATCCGGAACGTGGACCTTCTCATCCTCGATGACCTCGGCGCTCAGAAGGCCTCGGAGTGGGCGCAGGAGAAGCTCTACCAGGTGGTGAACTACCGCCACGTCGCCGGGCTGCCGACGGTGGTGACTACCGACCAGTCGCTCGACCGGCTGCAGCAGGCCCACCCTCGCATCGTCGCCCGCATCGCCGACCCGCATGCGGGGACGTTCGTGACCATCCTCGCCCCGCACTACCGCCTCGGCCGCCAGGCCGAAGCGCCGTCACCGCGGCCGTCCGGGCGTGGCCGCCGTTAGTGCCCCGTACCCGCCGACTCCGTAGGATTGCCGCATGACGATGATGCGGGCCGTCTTCTTCCTCGTGATCTCCGGGGTCATCATGGCGCTCGGCATCGTGTTCGTGATTGTCCGTGTCAACGAAGGACTGATCGACGGCAGCATCAGCGCCCGCGATTCTGGGGCGCGCGTCGGTGATGGCGCAGCGACGCCGGAAGGCCCGGGGCGAGGCCAATCGCCCGGCCAGGCACGCGGGACGGCGACGGCGGTGTTCCGTACGGCCACTGCGCTCGCCGGTCAGCGCACGCCCTCTGTCCCGCCGACACCGTCGGGCCGGGACATCACCCAGGTCCCGATCGGCGCGACAACCGAGATCGGCGGTTCGCGGTACACCGTCCACCAGGTCGCCGACCCTGAGCCGCCCGGGTTCTTCAGCACGACCGCCGGTAACCGCCGTGTAGCGCTGGAGATCACGCAGGAGGCCACAGGGAGGGACGTGACCTACAGCTTCGCCGCCTTCCGCCTGCGTGATGCCAACGGTGAAGAGCACACGTGGGCAATCACGAATTCGGCGCCAAAGTTCGATTCGGGCACGCTCAAGTCCGGCGAATCGAAGACGGGCTGGATCAGCTTCCAGGTACCGGTTGGGGTTGGCCTCGATGCGCTCATCCTCACACAGCCGGGCAGGATCGAAAGCACGGCGATCGTCACCCTGCGATAAGCGGCGGGTCCGTTAGAGGACGGCGGCCATGTCGGCCGCGAGGACCGGGGCGAAGCCAATGGTGACCAGCGAGAAGACGGCTACGGCGGCGCGCCGGACCGGCGCCGAGTTTGCGAACTCCTCGGCCAGCGGGTTCCTCGCCACAAGCGCGTAGGCCGCGCCGAGAGCGATGACCGCCAGGCCGACCGGAAACAGCGCGGCAACCGGCGCTGCCGCCACCACCACGAGCAGAGTCCGTCTTCGGTTCACCCACCACCAGCGTTCCCAGCTGCGAACCAGGGCTGCAGTCAGCACAAGGCCCGCCGCCGGGATGACGATAAACAGCAGCACCGCCAGCCATGCCGGCTCCAACACGGTGAAGTCCACCCCGTCGCCGTGGATCAGTCCTGCGCCGCCGAGGGTTGCCCCGGGCGCGGCCCACGCCCAGACGGCCCAGCGTCCGGGCATGAAGCGGAGAGCCAGCGCCACGAACAGGCCCGCGATTGCCCCCAGCGCCCAGGTTGTGGCCACCAGGTTCAAGGTATCGAAGGTGACGACCCCGATTTCGAACTCATCGTCGGTGAGTGTTCCGCGAACGGAGCCGGGTGACGTGAAGCGGAGGAGCAGCATCGCGAGCCGCCCGCCAATGCCGCCTACCAGCATCCCGGCGATGCCGCCGGCCGCCGCACCGAGCAGCGCGCGCCGAATGAAGGCAAAGAACGAAGCTCTCCAGGTCATGGCGCCACTTGTAATAGCCGGTATTTCGAGTTGGCGGAAGTATAGGGCCAATGCGTCCCATCGCAAATTCTCATCCCGTCATGCAGCGCACAGCCCGGGGGCTTGATACGCTCGGAGCACGTTACCCGCCGCCCCGGAGGCCGCTATGACCACGACCGAACGCCAGTACATCCCGGTTGCGAAGCCGCTCATCGGCGAGGCTGAAAAGCGCGCTGTGATGGAAGTGCTCGACAGCGGCCACCTCGCCCAGGGTCCCCGTACCGAGGCCTTCGAAGCCGCGTTCGCCCGCTACATCGGTGTGAAGCACGCCATCGGCGTGAACAGCGGCACCGCGGCGCTCATCGTCGCCCTCCAGGCCCACGGCGTTGGCCCCGGCGACGAAGTCATCACCACGCCATTCAGCTTTATCGCCACGGCCACGAGCATCATCGCCTGCGGCGCCACCCCTGTGTTCGTCGACGTCGACCCGTTCGACTTCAACCTCGACCCGGAGAAGGTGGAAGCGGCTATTACTGACAATACGAAGGCGGTCATGCCGGTCCACATCTTCGGGCACCCGGCGCGCATCGAGGAGCTGAGCCAGCTGTGCGAAGAGAACGGACTCGCCCTCATCGAGGACGCCGCGCAGGCCCACGGCGCCGAGCATGCCGGGCGCCGGGTTGGGACCTTCGGGACGGGCTGCTTCAGCTTTTATCCCACCAAGAACATGACCACCGGCGAAGGCGGCATCATCACCACGAACGATGACGAGGTCGCCCGGATGTGCCGGATCATCCGCAGCCACGGCCAGGAGCAGCGGTACAAGCACGACTACTTCGGCCTCAACTGGCGCATGCAGGACCTCAACGCCGCCATTGGTCTTGTCCAGATGGACTACATCGAGGACTGGAACAGGGCCCGCATCGCGAATGCCGAGAAGCTGTCGTCACTTATTCGAAGCGTCGAAACGCCGCGCGTGCGCGAGGGCGACCGCCACGTCTTTCACCAGTACACCATCCGCGTGAACGGCGACCGCGACGCCTTCCAGGCGCAGCTCCACGAGGCGGGTATCGGCAGTGCCGTGCACTACCCCATCCCGATCCATCACCAGCCAATCATGGAGAAGATGGGCTTCGGTGAGTTCGATTGCCCCGTCGCTGATGCGGCCGCCGAACGCGTCCTCTCCATCCCGGTGCACCCGTCCCTCGGCCCCGAAGACGTCGAGTACATCGCGAGCGTCATCAACCGGATCGGGTAGGAGCGCGCTGTCTCGAGATTGCGGGCCCTGTTACCCTCAATCTCGATGACTCGAACCTTGCGCGCGGCCGTTATCGGCCTCGGATCGATGGGCGCGAACCACGCCCGTGTGCTCGCTGATACTCCCGGCATCGAACTCGTCGCCGTCGCCGACGCCAACCCCGCGGCCGTCGCCAAAGCGGTGGCCGGGCGGCCGATCCCCGGCTTTCCCGATGCCGCCACGCTGCTGGACGAAGGCCGGCCGGAGATGGTCTCCATCGTCGTGCCGACGCAGTTGCACGAAGAGGTCGCGCTCCAGGCCATCGCCGCCGGGGCGAACGTCCTCGTCGAGAAGCCAATCGCCGCGAACCTCGATGCCGCCCGCCGCATCGCCGCCGCCGCCGAGGCCGCCGGGCTGCTTCTCACCGTGGGCCACATCGAGCGCTTCAACCCTGCCATCCAGGAACTCAAGCGCCGCCTCGATGCCGGCCAGGGCGGGCCAGTCCTCCAGGTTCGCGCCCGCCGCGTCGGGCCATTCCCCCACCGCATCCGTGATGTCGGGGTCATCCACGACCTCGGGCCGCACGATATCGACATCATGCGCTACCTCCTCGGCGATGAAATCGAACGCGTCTTCGCTGAATCGCGCAGTCATATCGCCACGGGCAACGAGGACATGTTCGCCGGGCTGGTCCGCTTCCGCGGCGGCGCCATGGGCACGCTCGATATCAACTGGCTGACCCCGACAAAGGAGCGCTCGCTGACCGTCCTCTGCGAAAAGGGCATGTTCGTGGTCGATTACGCCGCCCAGTCGCTCGCCTTCTACGAGAACTTCGACGCCGCCGCCCGCGAAGGCCGCTATGCGAGCGTGACCGAAGGCCCGATGACCCGCTACCCGATCCCGAACCGGGAGCCGCTGCGGGTGGAACTCGAAGCCTTCCGCGATGCTGTCCTCGCCGGGGGACCGGCCCCGGTCAGCGCCCACGATGGCATGACCGCGCTCGCCGTCGCCGAGGCCCTCGTTCGCTCCGGCGAGACAGGTGTGCCCGTCCGGGTCGGCGAGGTGGCGGGCCGCGCATGAACGTCGCTGTCGTCGGCATCGGGCGCATCGGCCTTCCGGTCGCTGCGACCATCGCCTCGAAGGGTCACCGCGTCTTCGGCTGCGATGTGAACGCGTCCCTGGTCGAACGCGTCAACCGTGGCGAAAACCCGATCCCCGACGAGGCCGGCCTCGGCGCGATGCTGAAGGAAGTCGTCGCCAGCGGCCGCTTTAGCGCGACCACCGGTACGGCGGAGGCGGTCGCGCAGTGTGACGTCGTGCTCTTCGCGGTCCGCGTTGACGTCGATGACGCCGGGCGCGCGGACCTCCAGTACCTCTTCGCCGCTGCGGAAGAGGCCGGCAAGGGCCTCAAGCCGGGCGCTCTTTGCATCTTCGACACAACCCTCCCGGTGGGCACGACCCGTCGCGAACTCGCCCCGCGCCTCGAAGTTGGCGGCCGCAAGCTCGGACGCGACTTCCATGTCGCCTTCAGCCCCGAGCGCCTGCTGATGGGCCGCGTCATCGAAGACCTGACGAAGTACCCGAAGGTCGTCGGCGGCGTCGACTCCGGCGCGGGCGAACGCGCTGCCGCCTTCTACCGGGAAGTGTTCGGTGGCGAAGTGCTCCAGCTCCAGTCGGCCGAAGCCGCTGAACTGAGCAAGCTGGCCGAAGGCGCCTACCGCGACCTCAACATCGCGCTGGCCAACGAACTCGCGATGGTCGCCGATATCCACGGTATCGACGTGACCGAGGTCATCCGCGCGGCGAACTCGCAGCCCTACTCGCACATCCACGTCCCCGGGACGGGCGTCGGCGGACACTGCATCCCGGTCTACCCGCGCTTCCTCATGCAGGGCGAGGGCCCGAGCGCGCTCTCAGCCCTCGGCCGCGACGTGAATGACGCCATGCCCGGCTACGTAGTCGACCGGGCCGCCGAACTCGTGGGCGGCCTCGCTGGCAAGCGTGTGCTGATCCTCGGACTCACCTTCCGCCCGGACGTCGCCGTCACTTTCCACACGAACGCCGTCGACCTCCTGCGCGAGTTCGAACGGCGCGGCGCAGTCGTCCGCGGCCACGATGCGCTGCTGAGCGCGGAAGGCGTGCGCGAACTCGGCTTCGAACCGGCCGACGCCCTCGAAGGCTTCGATATCGCGGTCGTCCACAGCAACCACCGCCAGTACGCGACCCTGGACTGGGCGAAGGTAGCGCCGCTCATCGTCGACGCCCGCAACGCCCTCGACCGCTCGGCCATCGAAGCAGCCGGCAGCCGCTACCTCGGAGTAGGCCGCCCGGCGAC
>JBDHWA010000030.1:0-11939 GCA_039809945.1 Dehalococcoidia bacterium
TTGATCGCCGTGAAGCCGTGGCAGAGCACGATGCCCGGGCGAGGGCCCGCGAGGTCCGCGTCCTGGTAGACCACGCCGGCCAACCTGTCGCCTTCAGAAAAGTAGGAAACAGCACGTTCGGAGATGTTCATCGCCGGACGCTGCCGCAACTCAAACCGCGAGTGGTATGCGCGCCGTCATATGCCGTTGCTGGTCGCCGGGACCAAGCTCCGGTGGGGTTTTCTGCCCGTGGAGGATCGTGATGGCGACGATGGAACCCGGTGACCTGCTCGTTCGCACCCTGGTCGAATACGGCGTTCGCGAGGTGTTCGCGCTCTCCGGGGGCCACCTCGACCCCATCTTCCAGGCCTGCCTCGACCACGGCGTGCGCATCATCGACACGCGCCACGAAGCTGCCGCTGTCCACATGGCTGACGGCTATGCACGCGCGACCGGCAAGCCGGGTGTGGCCTTCGTCACTGCCGGTCCGGGCGTCACGAACGCGGTGACCGGCATCGCGAATGCCTACATGGATGCGATCCCGCTCATCTGCATCGCCGGCCGCAGCCCGATCCGCGACGACGACCGGATGCCGTTGCAGGGCATGGACCAGATCGGCCTCGTCGCGCCGATCACGAAGTTCGCGCACACGGTTCTCCAGCCGGAGCGCGTGGCCGAATACCTCATGATGGCCTGGCGCCAGGCGACTTCCGGCAGGCCCGGGCCGGTCTTCCTCGACATTCCCATCGACGTCCTCTTCACTCCCTTCGCCGACACCTCGGCGCCGCACCTCTCCACGCACAACGGCGCGCGCCGCATGACGCCCGACCCTGAGAGCCTCGATGCCGCGCTCGACCTCCTCGAAAAGGCCGACCGTCCGGCGATCTTCGCAGGCGGCGGCGCGTTCTTCTCCGGCGCGCAGGAGGAGCTCCGGCAGTTCGCGGCCATGACCGCGGCGCCGGTCTTCGCGAACTCGAAGGCGCGCGGACTCGTGCCCGAATGGAGCCACCTCGGCTACGGCAGCTTCGCCCTCGCCGCCTCGCCGCTCGCAGCGCAAGCCGCCGGCGGCCCGCCCGACGTCGTGATGCTCCTTGGCGCGCGTGTGGGCATGAACACTGGCACGGCGCCGCGGTCGATCATCCCTGAGTCTGCAAGCGCTATCCAGGTCGACATCGAACCCGAGGAGATTGGCCGCAGCCGCGACATCGACGTCGCCCTCGCGGGGGACGTCCGCGAAACGCTCCGGGCGCTGATGGAGCGCGCCCGCGGCCGCACCTTCAAGGAGCACAAGGAGTGGCTGACGGCCCTTGAAGGCAGCAAGAAGGCGATGCGCGCAATGCACGACGGTCCGGCCGCGCGCGACGAGCCGATTCACCAGTCGCGGCTCGCCCGGGTCATCGCCGACACCATCGCCGGGGA
This sequence comes from Dehalococcoidia bacterium, assembly GCA_039809945.1. GTDB lineage: Bacteria > Chloroflexota > Dehalococcoidia > Tepidiformales > Tepidiformaceae > Amarobacter. Next base: position 1,399 of record JBDHWA010000030.1, read on the forward strand.
CGGCATCATCGTCGCCGACGGCGGCGAGACATCGATCTGGATGGCCGAGCAGGCGATCATCCTCGAAGGCGGCTCATGGCTCAGCCACGGCTACCTCGGCTGCCTCGGCGTCGGCATACCTTTCGCCATCGCCGCGAAGGTCGCCCACCCGGAGAAGCGCGTCGTCGCCATCCTCGGCGACGGCTCGGCCGGCCTGAACATCGCCGAGTTTGACACGGCCGTTCGCCATAACATCCCGATCGTCGTCGTGGTGAACAACGACCAGGGCTGGGGAATGATCCGCCACGGCCAGCGCACCCGGTACGGCGCAGGACGCGTGGTGGGCGCAGAACTGGGCTCGACACGCTACGACCTCGTCGCTGCCGGTTTCGGCGCACACTCGGAGTTCGTCACGAAAGCATCCGAAATCGGTCCCGCCCTGCAGCGGTCGCTCGCTTCCGGGAAGACCGCCTGCATTAACGTCATCACCGACCCGAACCAGCCGCACGCCACGTCGATTGCGATGGCCAAGCCCACCGTCACCGACGGCGAGGTCGACCTGCCGTATTACGGCCGGAAGAAGCTCACGACGACGTAGCGAGCGGGCTCAGCCCATTCCCGCTTCACGCGCGCGAAGGGCCGCCTGAGCCCGGTCCGCGACCTGAAGCTTCGAGAGAATTGCGGAGACGTGGTTCCGGACCGTCTTGAGGGAAAGGCCAAACTCCGCCGCGATAGCTTCGTTCGGATCGCCCTGGGCGATGCGTGAAAGCACCTCGCGTTCACGGTCCGTCAGGTCCGGGAAGATGGTCGCCGCGGTCCGCGCCGCCTTGAAGAACCCCATCATCCGCCGGGCGATGACGGGGCTGAAGATCGCCTCACCGGCAGCCACAGCCGTGATGGCCCGCACCGTTTCGGCTCTCCGGGCGCCCTTTAGGAGGTACCCCCGCGCGCCCGCCCGCATCGCCGCGAACACGCTGTCGTCGTCTTCGAACATCGTGAGCACAAGCACCCCGATATGCGGCCGCGAAGCAACCAGGCGCCGCGTTGCCTCAATGCCGTTCAGGGCCGGCATCTGCAGGTCCATGACGACCACGTCGGGGTCCAACTGGGCCGCCAGGCCAAGCGCGTCCTGGCCGTTCGTTGCTTCGCCAACGACCGTGATGCCCGGCTGCACCGAAAGGAGTTCGCGCAGGCCGCCGCGGAAAGCATCGTTGTCGTCGGCAATGAGAACGGTCACCGGCGAATCGCTCACGCAGGTCCTCCTGCAGGCAGTATCGGGAGCGACACCGTAACGAGCGTGCCGCCCCCGGCGCGGGCTGCCGCCTCGAATATCCCGCCTACCTCCTCGGCGCGCTCCTGCATCGAACGCAACCCAACGCCGTACTCCGCGTTTGCCGGTATCCCAACGCCATCATCGGCGATGGTGAGCCGGAGCCGCCGTGGTTCAACCGAGAACGAAACCACACAGCGGCTCGCCTGCGCGTGGCGGACCACGTTGGTCATGGCCTCCTGGGCGATGCGGAAGGCGGCCACTTCGATTGCGGCAGAGAGCGGAGGGAGCGCTTCCGGCGCCTCGACCAGCATCACCAGCTGGCTGGTTTCGAACCCATCCGCCGCCTGCCGGAGCGCAGCCACGAGCCCGAGTTCGTCGAGCGCCGGTGGCCGCAGGCCGTAAACGAGCCGCCGGATGTCGCCGATGGCCGCACTGATTTCGCCTTCGAGGTCGGCGAGGCCGCGGTCTGCAGGATGGCCCTCTTCGAGGCCCGACCTGGCCGCTTCGGCCCGCATCATCATGCCCGCAAGGCGCGGTCCGAGGCCGTCGTGAAGGTCTCGCCGGAGCCGCCGGCGCTCCTCTTCGCGCGCGGTCACCAGCCGCTCGCGCGACTGCTGCAGCTCGACCGTCAGACGGACTGCGTTGACTGCAGCGCCCGCCTGGTGCGCGAGTTCTTCGAGGAGGCGGACATCCTGGGGGCGAAGCGGCGTCCCCGGCCAGGCAGCGACTCCCAGCCAGCCCAGCTGTTCGTCGTGGTACAGGAGCGGAATGCGGCGGGCGATAGTGGTGGGTGTTCCAGCCTCGGCCGCCGGCGCCTCCGCTTCACCGATGTACACGGCTGCGTACGGCAGCTTCAACGCCTGCGTGACCGACCGCGCAACCTCTTCGAGCACCTCGCCTGCCGGGACCGCGCCTTCGAACCGGCGGCTGAGCGCCGACAGCACCGCCCACGGGTCGTCGCGCTGGCCGTACACCAACCGGTCGACCCCATGCTGGAGGCGTCCCCGCGCCGGGTAGACCGCCAGCATGGCCGTCGCTGCACCGAGGACGCCCGCCAGTCCGCCCTGCGTATCGAGGACGTGCGCGATCAGCGTCGTGAACCCGAGGTAGCCACCGACCACCACCGCCGTCAGGCCCGCATAGACCAGCGTCCGGTTCAGAACCATCTGGATGCCGAACAACTGCTCGCGGACGATCGCCGCCAGGAGGATGATGCTGAAGAACACCGTGGTCAGGCTCAGGAGCGTCGGAATCAGGAAGCTCACGATCACTGCCTGCACCGGCGGATAGTCGGGGCGATCAAATCCCCCGATATCGAGACCGATGTTCAGGATGACGAAAACGCCCAGGTTCAGCCCGATGCCGATTGCGAACAGGCGGGTGCGCCGCCGAGCCTCTTCATCGGAGGCACGGAACCAGCGGTAAGCCTGGGATCCCAGCGCGAGCAAGAGGATCGACGTCAACTCGATGACATCAGTCAGGCCGCTGCTGCTCGGGGTGTTGTCGAACCCGGAGAGGAAGTCATACGCGAGACTGGCGAGCACCAATCCAACGGGCACCGCCGTCCAGCGCGGCACGAACCGGCCATCCGGGAAAAGGAACGGAAGGAGGACCAGTCCCGCTGGGAAGGGCAGCGTCGTGATGGTGGCAAGCGTGGCGCGGAGTTCGCTCTTCTCGGCCAGGACCGCGATATCGGGCGGATACGTCGCGACCGAAGCGGAGACGACGAACGTGGCAGCGACCAGTGCCATGACCTGCCCCGGCCGCTTCATGACGACCAGCAGCGCAAGTCCGAAAGAGAGGACTGCCGCCAACCACGATTGGATGAGCGCGAACCAGGCCGGGGCCGAGAGCGGTATCCCGAGTTGCTCCAGCCCGAGGATCAGGCGGTCATGGCGTGGCCAACCAACCGTGTCTTCCGTAAGGATCGAGTGGTCGAGCGAGTGGTAATCGAGAAGGAACTGAACCGCGGCCAGGGCGATAAAGAACGAGAAGGCAGCGAGCGAGAGAAACCGCAGCCGGTCGCCGAGGACGAGCGGCTCACGGCGAACCGGGGAATGAGAACGAACGGTGAGCGTTGCCTCGGCGGCCATCCTCCCTCCGTGCGGGCGCTATGGTAGCCCGCTGCCGGTTCGAGCGGCAGCGGGCTGCAACGTCTCTGTTAGCCCGGCGTTTCAGACGCCGCGGTAGAAGCGGCGGCTGTCCGGGTGGAAGAGCAACCAGAGGATGGCGATCGAAGCGACAACACCCACGACAATTGACGCCGCGATCTCCCCGCTTGGCGGGTCGAGCAGCCCGGGGAGAGCCGAGAGTCCGTTGAGGCCGGTCACGATTGCGAGGGCGATAGCGCCCCACCGCATGCCCTTCCACACCGGCCACGTCAGCAGGATGGAGATGACGCCTGCAATGACGGCGAAGACGATCGCCGCGCCCGGGATCTCGTCGGCCCCGGGCAGGAGGAAGGTCCCAAAGAACGCAAGGTTGCAGATGATGTTCGTCCAGGCGAGGGCGACGATAGTGGTGGGGCGCCCGGGGGCGCGGGTGGCGGAACCAGCAGCGGCAGTCATGGCTGACCTCCAATCAGGATGGCAGCATCTTCCTGCCGGCGATCGCCCGCGTCATGGGCGGCATTCCCGCCTTTCCGGGAAGGTTTCCCGAATCAGGCGGGAATGCTCACACACGCGGGGTCAGGGGCTCGTGTCCTGGCTCAGGGGCGAACCGCCGTCACATTCGCCGAGGCGATTCCGCTGTCACCCGGGTACGGGCTGGCCACCGAAACCACGCTGGCGAAGCCCGCGGCACGCACCCGCGCGAGGTAATCGGTCTCCTCAAGAGCGCCGCTGATGCAGCCCGCCCAGCGCTCCATGTCTTCCCTGACGTCCTGCGGCACGGGCCGCGTCCAGACGATGTCGGACACCTGCAGGCGGCCGCCCGGCTTGAGGACGCGGAACGCCTCGCGGAACACGCGATCCTTGTCCGGGGCGAGATTGATCACGCAGTTCGAGATGATCACGTCGACCGAGTTCGATTCGACCGGGAGTGCTTCGATCTGGCCGTGGCGGAACTCGACGTTTGTGGCCCCAACCTTCTCCCGGTTCCGGTTGGCGAGGTCGATCATTTCGGGGGTCATGTCCACGCCGATGACTCGTCCGGTCTCGCCGACCATCTTCGCCGCGAGGAAGCAGTCAATCCCTCCGCCGGAACCGAGATCGAGGACGGTTTCCCCCTCCCGCAGGGCGGAAATGGCCGTCGGGTTGCCGCAGCCGAAGGCTACGTCTGTCACTGTTGCCGGCAGATCGGCGATCGGGGCGCCGCTGTACAGTTCTGCGATCCGTGAGATCTGGACGTCATCTCCGGCGCTGCTGCCGCAGCAACTCGTGCTGCTTTCGTCGACGGCCGGGGCGCAACAGGACGCTTCTGCGGCGGTCGGCGTGCAACAGCCCCCGGCGGAGACCATCGGCAGCGACAACTCGTCGGCTTCGAGCACCGGCCGCACCCTGTCGCCGTAGGAGCGGGCAACCTCAGCGCGAATCTGTTCGTCAGTCCTGGTAACCACAATGAACCTCCATGCATCGTCTTTTTACGATTGCCCTCGCATCGTAAAAACTCGATGTTGTCTCGTCAAGCCCCTTCGCCCACAATAGCTCATATGAAGGAGATCGAGGGCCTCACCCGCGAAGAGGAGCGCGCAGCAGCCGTGTTCCGGGCGATGGGCAACCCCGCGCGAGTCCGCATCGTGCGCGAGTTGTCGCTTCGGCGCGCCTGTGCCACCAGCGACTTCGTGGCGCTGCTCCCGCTGGCCCAATCGACCGTGTCGCAGCACCTCAAGGTGCTCAAGGACGCCGGCATCATCCAGGGCATCATCGAAGGCGGCGACCAGTGCTACTGCCTCGAACCGGAGACGGTTCGCTGGCTGTCGCTTTTCACCCACGGTATCTGTTGCCCGGACGAGACAGACTGCGGCCCGGACTCCTGCTCGGGACCCGAGTGTTAATCATCCCCGAATCAGCGTGATCCAGGGTCCCCTGCCTCGCGCAGGAGGCCGCGTGCAGCTTCCCTGCCAGCATCTCCGGCGCCGCCAAGCATCGCCGCCAGTTCTTCGACCCGGGCGTCGCCGGTGACCGGCGTCACCTCGGACCAGGTCCGCGCACCGTCAGACTGCTTCGTCACCACGAAGTGCCGGTCACCGAAGGCGGCAACCTGTGGCAGGTGGGTGATGCAGAGCACCTGGTGCCTTTCGGCGAGGCGGCGCAGCGCCCTCCCGACGACGCCGCCCGTGCGGCCGCCAACACCCTCATCGACTTCATCGAGCACTTCGAGACGGCCTATGCCAGACGCACCAAGAGCAGTGGTGAGCGCGAGGAGGAAGCGCGACGTCTCGCCGCCGCTGGCCACCGCCGATAGCGGCTTCGGGCTCTCACCGGGGTTGAACGAGACGAGGAACTCGACCCGGTCGACCCCGCTTTCGGTAAACGCCACCGGGTGCCCCTCGCCGGGCGGTGCATCGCCGGCCACTTCGCTCGTGGTGACGACGATTTCGTAGTCGGGGAGTGAGACCATCGGACCGGCTCCCGCATCGTCGCAGGCGAACCCCACGCTCAGCACCGCGCCAGCCATCGACAACGCGTCCAACTCCACCGAGATGGCTCGAACGAGGTCACCGGCAGCGGCGCGCCGCGCGATGCTCAACGATTGGGCCTGGCCAGAGAGGCGCTCCAGCAGCTGGGTTTCCTGGGCCTGCAAATCGTCCAGCGACATCCCGGCCCCGGTAAGAGATTCAAGCTGGCTGGCTGCCTCATCACGGTAGGCGAGGACCGCATCGAGGGTGTCGCCGTACTTGCGCATCAAGCGCGCCAGTTGGTCGAGCCGCGCTCCGACAGCCGCCAGCCGCTCGGGATCTTCCTCGATGCCATCGCGGTAGCGGCGAAGCGACCGGGAGAGTTCGCCCGCCGTCTCCTCGAAGCTCACCGCGAGCGCGGCTACGTCAGCCGCGCCGGGGTCACGCGCAGCCAGGTCGCCGGCAGCCCGCGCAACTTCACCGAGGGAGGCGGAATCGAGCGCTTCGAGAGCGACAGCAACGTCTTCCTGCAGCCGTCCCGCGTTGGCCAGCACGCCTTGTTCTCGCCGGAGTTCGGCATCCTCGCCAGGGCTGACACAGGCCGTGTCGATCTCGGTGACCTCGAACTGGAGTTGCTCGATCCGCCGCTCGCGCTCTCGTGCACCGGTGGAGAGCGATTCCAGCCGCCGGCGCGTTTCCCGCAGTTCGCGGACGGTTCCCGCGACCTCCTCACGCTGTTTCCCAAGCCCCGCGAACTCGTCCAGGACGGCCAACTGCACCGAGGGCTTCAGGATCGCGAGTTGCTCCGATTGCCCGTGGATATCGACGAAACCGTCAGCAATCGCACGCAGTTCGTCGACAGTCGCCGGGGCGCCGTCGATACGGGCGCCAGTCCGGCCGCTCTGAGAGATGGTTCGTTCGATGACGCGGACCGTGTCCCCGAAGCGCAGCTGTACGCGCACTTCAGCACGCTCAGCGCCAGTTGCGATGACCTCGCGACCTCGCCGGGCGCCGAAAACGAAGGCCAGCGCATCGACGACGATCGATTTCCCGGCGCCCGTCTCGCCAGTGAACACCGTCAACCCAGGGCCTGGTTCGATGGAGACCGCCCGGGCAACAGCAAATCCGGTTATGTCGATCCGTTCAAGCACCCGGGCTCATCGCGCTCGAAAGCTGGGTGTCTATCCGTTCGGCAAGGTCCGAGTAAAACGTGTGCGGCTCCTTGAAGCGCACGAACCGGGTGACATGTTCGCTCTGGCGAACGGTCACCCGCACGCCGCTCGAAACCGGCATCTCCTCCTGCCCGTCGATGCTGACGATCGCCCCGCTGTCGCTCGTCACCTGCAATTCGACCGTCGACTCCGGTTGGAGGACAAGGCTGCGAGCCAAGGCGAGGTGAGCCGAAACCGGCGTCAGCACCAGGTGGTGCTCCGTGGGGGCCATGATCGGGCCGCCGGCGCTGAGCGAGTACCCGGTGCTCCCCGTCGGCGTTGCCACGATGATGCCATCGCAGCGGTAGTTCGCGAGCCGCGCACCATCGATGCGCACATCCACGTAAATCGGCCGGCCGGGCGAACTGCGGCTCACCACGATGTCATTCAGCCCGTGCGCGAGCGTCTCGCGGCCTGCCGGGTCGGCAACATCACAGCGAACCATGATGCGCTCCTCGATCCGCCAGTCTTCAGCCACGATCCGTTCGACCCGCTGGAAGCAGTCCCGCGGCGACATATCCGTGAGGAACCCGAGCCGGCCCATGTTGATGCCGAGCAGCGGGATCGTCCGGGGGACGATGATGCGCGCCGCCCGCAGAACGGTGCCGTCACCGCCGATGCAGGCGACAAGCCCGGCTTCGTCGAGCGCCCGCTCCGGGGGATCCGCCCACGCCTCGGCGATGGTGGCCTTGACCCCGGCTCGCTCAAGTTCACGCCCGAGTTGGGCGGCGAAAGCGGCCGCGCCCTCGTTCCGCGGGGCGTGAAAGACAACGGCGCTGCTCAGCACAGGACCACTTCCCTGGTTCGCAAACGATTCATCCTCACTGCTCCGCGCCGCCGGTCTGGGATTCGGGAGACGGTGTGGCCACGTGCACCAGGTACTCCGTGTTGCCATCGCCCCCTCGAATTGGCGACGCAATCATGCCATACAGGCGCCACCCCTCGCCCAGCAGCCAAGCGGCGAACTCCTCCCGCACGCGGGCAAGCACCGCTTCGTCCCTGATCACACCACCGCGGGGGACGTCCTTCGGCCCGGCTTCGAACTGAGGCTTGAGGAGCGCGATACCCTCCGTACCAGGGGCGAGGCGGTTCGCGACCGACGGCAACACCTTGCGCAGGGAGATAAAGGAGAGGTCGGCCACGAACAGGCTGACTGCTTCGCTCCCGGCTTCTTCCGGCGAGTCGCCCGCCCAGTGCAGCTCCGGAAGGGCGCGCGCGTTCGTCCCTTCGAGCAGTTGGACCCGCGGGTCGCGCCGGAGCTTTTCGTGGAGTTGCGCCCGGCCGACATCGACCGCCATCACCCCGGCCGCGCCGTGCTGAAGCAGGCAATCGGTGAAGCCGCCGGTCGAAGCGCCGAGATCCAGGCAGGTACGCCCGCGAACGTCGATGGCAAACGCATCGAGCGCGCCCTCGAGCTTCAGCCCGCCGCGCGAGACGTATCGCTCTGGTTCCGCCACCTCGAGCGGGGCGTCCTCGGCCAGCACCTGCGAGGCCTTCACGAGAACCAGCGTCCCCGTGCGCACGCGCCCGGCGGCAATCAACCGCTGCGCTTGTTCGCGTGATTCGGCCAGCCCGCGAGCAACGAGCAGCAGGTCGGCTCTAACTTTCGCCATCAGCCGATACTAAGCTTGCGGAACATTGGCCGCCGCAGCGCTCAGCACTCCACCTCCGGGAGACGGCCGAGGGCCGCTTCGAGCGCCGCCGCGCCACGAAGCACCGTGGCCTCATCCCACGGGCGGCCGGCCAGTTGCACCGACATCGGCAGCCCATCGCTCGAAAGACCGCAGGGGAGGGTGAGGGCGGGCGCCCCGCCGATGTTGAACGGCATCGTCATCGACGCAAATGCCGCCCCGGTACTGAGGATGTGCCCATCGACCTCGACCTGCTCCTCGCCGATCTTCGCCGCCGGCCGCATCGTTCCCGGGGTGAGCATCAGGTCAACCCGCTCGAACGCCCGCCGCATCCCTTCGCGGATGTCGTAGACGGCGCGGTAGGCGTCCGCGAGGCCCTTCGCGCTCGGGAGCGGCAGCGAGAGCGTCTCCTGCAGGTCCGGCCCATAGTCGTCCTTGCGAGAAGGGAACCACGGTGCGTGGTAGGCCTCGCTCTCGGCCACACAGACCTGCCACGCCAGCATCGTCTGGTCGCGCGCAAACCCGGGGTCGAAGTCATCCAGGACCTCAGCACCGAGGCCCTGCAACTGCTCGATCACGAGTTCGACTGCCACGCGGACCTCGGGGTCGAGCAGCCCGAAGAACTCCTCCCGGGGGACACCAATGCGCAGGCCTTCGATGCCGCGGCCGAGCGCTTCGCGATAGTCGGGAATCGAAACAGGAACGGTAGCGAAGTCACCGGAGTCGTACCCGGCAATCGCCTGCAGAACGATGGCGGCGTCTTCAACGCACTTCACGATGGGTCCCGGGTGGTCGAACTGCCACGACATCGGGACGATGCCGGCTTTGCTCACACGGCCCCAGGTTGGCTTCAAGCCAACGCACCCGCAGAGCGCCGCCGGGATGCGGATCGACCCGCCCGTGTCCGTCCCGAGCGTCCCGGCGGCAAGGCGAGCAGCAATCGCGGCGCCGCTCCCCCCGCTCGACCCGCCGGGAATCCGATCCAGGTCCCACGGGTTGTGGGTGGCGCCGGTGTGCGGGTTGTTGGTCGTGGTCCCCCAGGCGAACTCGTGCGTGTTCGTCTTCCCGAGGAGCACCGCGCCGGCCTCCGCGAGTTTTCGCGCGACCGTCGAATCCATCTCCGGCACTCTCCCGGACAGGATCTTCGAACCGGCCGCTGTCTCGATCCCCGCCGTGTCGTACAGGTCCTTCAGTCCAATCGGGATGCCGTGGAGCGGCCCGCGGTAGTCACCGGTGGCAATCTCCGCATCGGCCCTGGCTGCATCGGCGCGCGCCCGCTCGGCAGTCACCGTGACGAAGGCATTAATCGCGGGGTTCAGGCGTTCGATGCGGGCAAGGTAGGCCTCAGTCAACTCGGTCGCGGAGACGGCCCTGCGCTCAATCTGCATTGCCGCCTCGGCGATTGTCAGGCTTGTGACATCGGTGGCAGTTGTCATCTGTCGGTGCTCCTTGCAGGCGCTACGGCGAATCCTGCTCATTCCGGCGTGGGGAGGCAAGCCGCCTGCAGCCAACCACGGGTCCGGTAACGCCTCACGAAAGGTCGCGCCCGGCTCTATTGACGCTATCTACGGAAGCCGACACAGTAACCGGGCAGATGTCGAATTCCGCACTCCTCACCGCGCTCCTCGCTACGGCCGCCGCTGCGGCTGCAGCGCATGCGCGCGGGAAAACTCGGCGGTCGGAATAAGACACGGCAAAGTACATTCGAAAGACCGCCCCTGAGGCGGTCTTTCTTCGAGGGAGAGGCTACCTGGGGGAGACAGGAGAGCCCATATGACCACCAGCGTGAGCGCCGAACCGGCACGGTTCATCTCACGAAGGATCCAGGCGGTCCCGCCCAGCGGGATCCGCAAGTTCTTCGACCTCCTCAGCACCATCGAGGACGTCAT